>JAJXTK010000699.1 GCA_021783935.1 Myxococcales bacterium
CTGCTCGGCAGCGCCCTCGCGCTCGGAGCTCGGTGGCTGCGCACCCACGTGCACGAGGCGATCGTGGTAGCGCCGCGCGCGACGGCCCGCGCCGACGGGGACGCTCAGCCCTTCGAGCTGCCGGAGGGGGCGCGGGTCGACGTCGTCGAAGAGGGGACGACCTCGGTGCTCGTGAGCGCCGATCGTGGGACGGGGTGGGTCGCGCGCGAGTCGCTGCGCCCCCTGCCCCCGTGGCGACCGTGAGGGGCGCGCGCCGGGCGGGTGGCTTGCGGCATGACAGACGAGGAGGGGCAAGCCGCGCGGAGCCCGGCGCGTAGGCGGACCGCAGGCGAGCGGTCGCGGAAACACCCCCGAAACGTTGGGGCGCCGTCGTATGCTCATGGGTCATGGCGGCGGGCGGCAAGAACATCGAGGTCAAGGTCGGCGCCTTGATCCTCATCTCGCTCGTGCTCCTCGGCGGCTTCATCATCGTGATGGGCGGCCTGAGCATGGCGCGGGTCTACAGCGTGTACGTCGACTTCGACAACCCGATGGGGCTGCAGATCGGCGCGCCGGTGAAGATCGCCGGCGTGAAGGTCGGCAAGGTCGAGACGCTGGAGTTTCGGGGAAACAAGCCCGATCCGCAGGTGAGCTGGCGCGCGCTCGTACGCGTCAGGCTCTCGATCGAGGATCAGGTGCGCGAGTCGATCCACGACGACGCGCAGTTCGTCATCACGACCAACGGCGTGCTCGGCGAGCCCTTCGTCGCGATCGAGCCCGGCGACCCCTCGCGACCCGCCCTGGCGCCCGGCTCCAAGCGCAAGGGGCAGGATCCGCCGCGCCTCGACGTCTTCCTCGCGGAGGCGAGCGATTTGATGCACCTCGCGCACGAGGCGGTCACCGCGAAGGACGGCCCGCTCCACGACCTCGCCGACCACGGCGCCTCGCTCATCAAGGGGCTCGACCTGCTCCTCGCCGACAACAAAGACACGATCACGCGCATCACCAAGAACACCGAGAAGCTCTCGCTCGAGGCCGTCGATCTGCTGGACGCGACGAAGGAGAAGATCGACGGCCCGCAGGTGAAGCGGATCCTCAACAACATCGACGTGACGACCTCGGCGCTCGCGAAGGACGTCGGCCCCACGCTCGCCGACTCGCGCAAGGCCATCAACGACCTCGATGGGATCTCGACCGACCTGCTCGGCCCCGAGCAGCGCCAGAGCCTCAAGCACAGCATGAAGGAGCTCGAGGCGGTGGCCGCCAACGCGAACAAGACCACCGCCGACGTGCAGACGATCGTCGCGCACATCAAGGCGGGCGAAGGGACGATCGGCTCGCTCGTGATGGACGAGGAGATCTACGACGATCTCCAGGAGCTCCTGCGCGACGTGAAGCACAACCCCTGGAAGCTGTTCTGGCGCGAGTGACCTCGTCGCGTCGCGTCGTGGAGTGCTCGCCGAGCGCCGCATTCTTGGGTCGCGACACCGGCTCGGGGTAGCGTCGCGCCCGCAGCGCAGCGCGTAGGCGCAGAGCCCCTGGATCGCCCCCCCGAGGGGTGGTTAGGGTGCGCGCACCATGGCGAAGCGATTCAAGGCAGCGGTCATCGGCGGCAGCGGGTACGGCGGCGCGGAGCTCATTCGCAGGCTCCTTCTCCACCCGGAGGTGGAGCTCGTCCGCGTCGCCTCGGTCGACTACATCGGCGAGCCGATCGCCAACGCGCACCCGAACTTCGAGGGGATCACCGACCTCAAGTTCGAGGGGCTGTCGCCCGCCGAGGCGGCAGCCGGCATGGACGTCGTGCTGCTCGGCCTGCCGCACAAGGTCAGCGCGCAGAAGGTCCCCGAGATCCTCTCCACCGGCGCGCGCATCGTCGATCTCTCGGGGGACTTCCGCCTGCGCGACGCGGCCACCTACAAGCGCTACTACGGCGCCGAGCACCCGGCGGCGAACCTCCTCGACGGCACCTTCGTCTACGGGCTTCCCGAGCTGAACCGCGAGGCGATCAAGAAGGCGAAGTACGTCGCCTCGCCCGGCTGCTTCGCGACGACGATCGAGCTCGGGCTGTTGCCGCTCGCCAAGGCGGGGCTGCTCCGGGGCATGATCGAGACGGTCGGCATCACCGGCTCGTCGGGCGCGGGCGTCGTGCCGAGCGCGACGACCCACCACCCGACGCGCGCGGGCAACCTCCGCACCTACAAGCCGCTCGACCACCAGCACATCCCGGAGATCACGCAGACGCTGCTCGCCGCGGGCGCGAAGGACATCCAGCTGTCGTTCGTGCCGATCTCCGCCCCCTTGCCGCGCGGCATCTTCGCGACCTCGTTCGTGCACGTCGACGAGAACATCTCGCCCGACGACCTCAAGAAGCTCTTCGTCGAGGCCTACGCCAAGGAGCCGTTCGTGCGCGTGCCGAAGAAGCGCCTCCCCGAGGTCGTCGCGGTCGCGGGCTCGAACTACGTGGAGGTCGCCTGCCAGCCGGGCGCGGTCGAGAACGGCCGGCGCGTCGTCGCGTGCTTCAGCGTCACCGACAACCTGATCAAGGGGGGCGCGGGGCAGGCCATCCAGTCGATGAACCTCATGCTCGGCCTCGACGAGCGGGCGTCGCTCGAGGATCCGGGGAGCTGGCCGTGAGCACCGCCATGAAGACGATCGTCCTCAAGCTCGGCGGCGAGGTGGTGCAGAGCGACGGGCTCGCGGCGATCGCGAAGGACATCGCGGAGCTCGTGAAGGACACCCGCGTGGTCGTCGTTCACGGCGGCGGGCCGCAGGCGACCGAGCTCACCAAGCGGCTCGGCATGACGCCGAACGTGGTGGCGGGGCGCCGCATCACCGACGCGGCGACGCTCGACGTGATGAAGATGACGGTCGCCGGCAAGGTGAACGTCGATCTCTGCGCCGGGCTGCTCGCCGCGGGCGCGAAGCCGGTGGGCCTGCATGGCGCGAGCGCGCTCACGGTGCGCGCGGTCAAGAGGCCGCCCCGCGTCGTCGCGGGCGCCGGGGCCGAGCCGATCGACTTCGGCCACGTCGGCGACGTCACCGGCGTCAACCGCGAGCTGCTCGCGCTGCTGTCTTCGAGCGGCTACGTGCCGGTCGTCGCGTGCCTCGGCGCCGACGAGTCGGGCAGCGTCTACAACATCAACGCCGACATCGTCGCGAACAAGGTCGCGATCGCGCTCGAGGCCGACGGCCTCTTCTTGGTGACCGACGTCCCCGCGGTGCTGCGCGACGTGAACGATCCCGCCTCGCGCATCGCGAAGCTCACGATGGCCGAGGGGAAGAAGGCCATCGCCGACGGCGTCGTCACCAAGGGAATGATCCCGAAGCTCGAA
>JAJXTK010000700.1 GCA_021783935.1 Myxococcales bacterium
GAGCCGTCGTCGCCGGCCCTCGACGTCTCGCAGGTGCAGCGGCTGCTCGAGGTCGCAGCGGCGGCCGCCGCCAAGAGCGATCGCCGAGGCGCGCTCGCGAAGTATCGCGAGGTGCTCCTCGCCGATCCGCAGCACCCGGAGGCGCTGTCGTACGTCGAAGACGCGCTGCGATCGCAGCGTCAGTACAAGGATCTTCGCGACGTGCTCATCGCCGCGGCGCGCGTCGCAGGCGCGCCGATCGACTCGCGCAAGATGCGGCTGCGAGAGGTCGCCGGGCTGTCGGAGTCGCAGCTGAAGGACCCCGAGGGGGCCATCGCTGCCTACAAGCAGCTGCTCTCGCTCGATCGCGCCGACGACGTCGCGCGCACCGCGATGCACCGGCTGCTCGAGAAGACGCACCACTGGGACGACCTCGCGCAGCTGCTCGAGCAGGAGGCGATGCAGGCGGGCGATCCCGAGGAGCGCATCGCCCTCGAGCGCAAGCTCGCCGACCTCCACGAGCAGAAGCGCGGCGACAAGAAGGAGGCCGCCGAGGCGCTGATGCGCGTGCTCGCGGTCTCGCCGAAGGAGGAGGAGCTGCTCGCGCGCGCGATCGGCCTCTTCGTTGCGGCGGGCGACAACGAGCGCGCGGCGCAGGCGATCGAAGACGGGGTGGGCGATCTCGACGATGGCCCCCCGAAGGGCAAGCTCCTCGCGAGGCTCGGCGAGCTGCGCGCGGCCCTCGGCGACGTCGCGTCGGCGGCCGACGCGTGGAACCGCGCGGCCGAGCTGCTCGACGACGCCGTGACGTGGAAGAAGCTCGAAGAGGCGGCCGTCGCTGCCGAGCGCTGGGACTACGCCGCCACCGCGGCAGGCAAGCGCGTCGAGCACGAGAAGACGCCCGCTGCGCAGGCGGCGCTGCGCTCGATCGAGGCGGACTACCTCGCGCGCGGCGGCGATGCGCGCGCGGCCGTCGAGCGCATGGAGATGGCGCTCGAGCTCGCCCCCGAGGACGACGCGCTGGCGGCCAAGCTCGAGCAGATGCTCGAGCAAGACGGCCGCTTCGACGACGTCGCGACCCTGCTCGTCAAGCGCGCCGACGGCGAGAAGGACGAGGCCAAGTCGATCGCGATCCTCAAGCGCTGCGCCGCGTTCCGGCGCGAGCGGCTCGCCGATCCGAACGGCGCGCGCGAGCTGCTGCTGCGCATCGTCGGCGCCAAGGAGGACGCCGAGGCGCTCACCGCGCTGGTCGATGACGCCACCGAACGCGGCGAGCCGCAGGCCGCGACGGAGTACCTGCGGCGCCTCGGAAAGATCGCGGCGACCAAGGATGAGCGCGTGAAGATCGCGCTGCGCGAGGCGAGTCTGCTCGCCGAGGGGGTCGGCGACGTCGACGCTGCCCTCGCGCGCTACCGCGAGATCCTCTCGAGCCTCGACGAGGCGTGCCGCGAGGCGCTGCAGGCGATCGCCGACATGGAGGAGGCGCGCGAGAACTTCGCGGCCGCGGCCGACGCGTTGGAGCGAGAGCTCGAGCTCGCCGCCGCCGGCGAGGAGAAGGCCACGGTCGGTCGGCGGCTCGGCGCGATCTACGTCGACAAGACGCACGAGCTCGGCAAGGCGATCGCGGCCTACGAGGTCGTGGTCAAGGAGGACCACGATGACTACGAGTCGCTCGGCAAGCTGCGCGAGCTCTCCGAGCGCGCCGAGAAGTGGCCGCGCGTGGTGGAGCTGATCGAGGCGCAGATCGAGGTCGAGGGGGACGACGAGGAGATCGCGACGCTCGCCGGACGTCGGGCCGAGATCCTCGCAGACCAGCTCGGCAAGGTCGACGAGGCGCTCCGCGATCTCGCGCCGTACACGGCGGCGGGGTCCGACGTGGCGCGCGCTGCGGCGCTCGCGATCGCCGATCGCCACGAGGCGCACGCGCAGATCGGCGGGCAAATCCTCGCCTGGGCGCGCACGACGCAGGGGCCGGAGGGGCAGCGGCTGCTCGGCGAGGCGTTCGATCGCTTCGTGCGCGGCAACGTGGAGGAGCGGGCGCTCGAGATCGCGGCTGACGTGCTGCGAACGCCGCGCGCGAAGGACGCGGCCTTCCTTGAGCGGCTGGAGCCGCTGGCCGTCGCGGCGAAGAGCCTCGAGCTGGTGCTCGAGGTCCACGATCGCCGCGCCTCGCTCGTCACGGGCGCGGCGCGCGCCGAGGAGCTCGTTCGCCAGGCGCAGGTGCGCATCGATCTCGGCGTCTCGCGCGAGGAGGCGGTGTCGCACGGCGAGCTCGGCCTCGCGGCGCTGCCGGCGTCCGAGACGGGGCCGTTGCTCGAGAAGCTCGCCGCGATGGCGCCGACGGCCATGGCGGGCATCGAACTCTACGAGCGACAGGTCTCGCGCAACAAGACCCCGCCGGACCGCATCGCGGCGCTGGTGCGCGTCTATCGCGCGGCGCTCGAGCGCGCGCCGATCGCGGGGGCGGAGCTCGCGGCGGTCGAGAGGAAGGCGCAGGAGCTGCTCGAGCTGTCGCTCGGCGTGCAGAACGCCGACGATCCCGCCGACGTGCTGTGGGGCGCGGTCGCAGAGGCCGACGCGGCCGCGGGCGGCGACACCTACCGCCGCGCGTTCATCGCCGGTCTGGTCGCCTCGAACGCGGGCCCGCGCGACGGCGGTCGCACCCGCTCGGCGCAGCTGCGCAAGCTCGCGACGCGCGCGAAGGACGAGCTGGGTGACGCCGAGCGCGCCTTCGATCTGCTCGGCAAGGCGCTCGTCGCGCACGTCGACGCCGCCGCGCTAGACGCGCTCGAGGCCGCCGCGGGCGACGACGCGAAGCGCGCCGAGGCGGTGCTCTCGCGCGTGCTCGAGGAGGTGTTCGACGGGCCGATCGTGCGCCAGGTGCTTGGGCGGCGCGCGACGCTCCGCCAGGAGAAGCTCGAGGATTTCGACGGCGCGCTCGCCGACCTTCGGCGACTGCACGAGCTCGCGCCGGCCGATCAGGCGATCACCGATCGCTTCGGGGCGCTCCTGCGCGAGGCGCACGACTACCGCGGCCTCGTGCAGCTGCTCGAGGATCAGATCCTGCGGTCGAAGGATCAGGCGCTGCGGGCCGATCTCGCGCGCCAGATCGCGCACATTTGGGAGGAGAAGCTCGGCGAGGCGCGCGAGGCGGCGGACGCCTGGCGTCGGGTGCTGCGCCTGAAGGCGGGCGATCCCGAGGCGACCGAGGGGCTCGACCGCGCCAAGCGCAACAAGCTGAAATTCGATCCGGCCGCCGTGCCGGCGCCGCGCGCGGTGAGCGTGCCGGCGCCGATGCCGAGCGTGCCGCCCGCCGCGAAGCCGAGCGCC
>JAJXTK010000701.1 GCA_021783935.1 Myxococcales bacterium
GGCCGCCGCCGCGGACGCGGACGACGCGATCGAGGGGGCGCTCGTCGAGGCGAGCGCGCTGGCGACCGAGGTCGACCCCGCGGCGCCCGGCGTCGCGCGTCGCGACGGGCACCCTCCGAAGAGCGCGGGCGCAGCGGCGAGCGCGAGGGGGACGACGAGGCGGCGTGCCACGTGCTCCAGCGTAGCGTCAGTCGTCCCGGCCGCTGCCGGCCAGTGCGCGCTTGCGCTTGGCGCGGTAGCGGACGCGGATCGGCGTCCCGTCGAAGCCGAAGCGCTTGCGGATGCTGTTCTGGATGTAGCGCTGGTAGCTGAAGTGCACGTGCTCGGGCTCGTTGGCCACGACCACGAAGGTAGGCGGGCGCGACTCGGCCTGGGTCACGAAGTAGAGGCGCGTCGCCTTGCCCCCCATCGTGGGCGGCGGGTGCGTCGCGAGCACCTCCTCGAAGAAGCGGTTGAGCTCGCCGGTGGTGACGCGCGCGGCCCACGCCTCGCGCACGCGGGCGATCGTCGCGACGAGCGTGCCCACGCCGCGGCCCGTCTTCGCGCTCATCTTGACGATCGGCGCCCACGGCGCGAACGACAGCGTCTCTCGCGCGCGCTCCTCGGCCTTCGCGGCCGCCTTGGCGTCGAGCAGATCCCCCTTGTTGAGCGCGACGACGACGCCGCGCCCGCGATCGACGGCGAGGCCGAGGATCTTCGCGTCCTGCTCGGCGACCCCCTCGACCGCGTCGCACATGAGCACGACGACCTCGGCGCGCTCGATGGCGCGAATGGCCCGCAGCACGCTCGCCGCCTCGACCGGCTCCTCGACCTTGGCCTTCTTTCGGATGCCGGCGGTGTCGAGCACGACGAGCGGGATCTCACTGGTCTCGCCGTCGCGCTTGAGCGGGAAGCGCACCAGCGCGTCGACCGTGTCGCGCGTGGTGCCAGGGCGCGCGTCGACCAGCGATCGCTCCTCGCCGACGAGGCGGTTGAGCAGCGACGACTTGCCGGCGTTGGGGCGGCCGATGAGCGCGATGCGCGGGACGTCGCCGAGCGCGGCGAGCTCGTCGCCCGCCGACGTGTCCGGCTCCGGGAGCGCGTCGACGATGGCCTCTTCGAGCTGCGCGATGCCGCGGCCGTGGAGCGCCGAGATCGGGAGGATCTGGGGGATCCCCAGCCGGTAGGCGTCGAAGGCGAGCGCGTCGACCGCCGGCGAGTCGGCCTTGTTGGCGACGTAGACCGCCGGCTTGTCGCTCTGACGCAGCAGCCGCACCGCCTCGCGATCGGCCGGCGTGACGTCGACGGTGCCGTCGAGCACGCACACGACCACGTCGGCCTCGGCGATGGCCGCGCTCACGTGCCGCGCGATCCCCTGGCGCATGGGGTCGTCGCTGCCGGGGTCGAAGCCGCCGGTGTCGACCAGCAGGTACTCGACGCCGCGCGCGAAGGCGTCGGCGTAGTTGCGGTCGCGCGTGACGCCGGGCTGGTCGTGGACGATGGCGATCTTGGCGCCGGCGAGGCGGTTGAAGAGCGTCGACTTGCCGACGTTCGGCCGCCCGACGATGGCGACGAGCGGGCGCGCCGCGGCGTGGGCGCGCGCGCTGGCGGGCATGGGGTCGTCGCGCATGGGGCTGTTCGAGCGGTGGCGGGTCATCGATTGGGGCGCGTGTGTCGGGGCGAAATCCGCCCGACGCGCTCCTACCCGCGCGGCTGCGGCATGTCGAGCAGCGGTGCGCGGCAAAATGCCGTTGCCGTGGCGCGCGGCCGCCCGCACGCGGCGCGCGCTGCGCTAACGTTCGAAGCCGATGGCCGAGACGACGCGCGTGAGGCTCGGGGAGCTCCTCGTTCAGGCGGGCGCGATCACCCAAGAGCGCCTCGACGAGGCGTTGGCTCTGCAGAAGGCCGAGGGGGGCAAGCGGCGGCTCGGTCAGATGCTCGTGGATCGCGGCTTCATCGACGAGACCGCGCTCACCCAGCAGCTCGGCCGGCACCTCTCGGTGCCGTGGGTCTCGCTCTACCACGTGGACTTCTCGCGCCAGCTCTTGAACCTCGTGCCGCGCGAGGTCGCCGAGAGCTACGGGCTCATCCCTGTTTACGTGCGCCACGTGCGCGGGCAAGGCGAGACGCTGTACGTCGCCACCGACGACCCCACCAACGACGAAGGGCTGCGTCGCATCGCCGCCTACGCGGGGCTGCCGGCCCGCCCGATGATCGCCTCCGCGTCGGACATCCGCCACGCCATCCGCGTCTATTACGGCGGCGAGCGCATCGTGCCGGCCGTCGCCGCGCCCGTCGCGCCCCCGCCGCCCGTGATCGTCGACGTCACGCCCCCCGCCGAGGAGCCTGCGACCAAGCGCGAGGTGCCCGCCGACGCGCCCGAGCCGCCGAAGCCGCAGCCGCCGCCGCCGGAGCCCGCGCCGGCAGTGCGCGTCGAGCCTGTGGCCGTCGCGCCCGCCGCGCCGCCCGCGCCGGCCTACGACGACATGCCAGAGATCGAGGCCACGTCGATCAAGCTCCCGGAGCGCAAGAAGAAGGGGCGCGCGATCGCGCTCACGTTCCTCGACGGCACGACGATCTCGCTTCCGGCGCCGCGCGGACGCAAGAAGGTCGCCGAGGCCGAGGAGCCCGCCGCGGAGCCGGCCGAGCACGAGACGCAGCTCACCGCCAGTGATCTCGTCGCCGCCCTGCGCGCCGTCGCCAACGGCGCCGAGGCCGCCGAGGTGCTCGGCGAGACGCCGCGCTGGGAGAAGCTCTTCGCGGCGCTCCTGTCGGTGCTGCTGAAGAAGCGCCTAATCGCCGACTGGGAGTTCGTGGAGGAGCTCAAGAAGCTATGAGGGGCGGCGCGAGAAGGGGCGCGAAGCGGCCATTTTGTGACAGCAATACCTGCACCCAGTTGAGCCCCACAATGTATCGCTGCGACTGGCACCAATAGAGTTGCTACTGGCCATGAAGACGACGAATGACTCGCCGCCCCGTTCGGCGTGGCGCCGCGGCCGGGGCACATCGCGGTCGACCTGCGCCCCGCTAGATCCTCACGCGCGCGCGAGAATCGCAGCGGCGCAGCGACGGTTCATGCGACGTCGCCGAAACATGATGAGGACAAGCCCTGACGAAGCGTGTCCTCTCGGTAACGATGAGGCGATTACGGCGCCGCATGCGAGCACCTGAGTGTGCTGCGCGGCGTGGTCACCTCGCCGCTTGCCCGGGTGTGGTTCTCCTGCTGAGCGAGTGGTCGCGTTCTAACAGCCCCCATCCCCAGCCCTTCCCCCGCGGTGCGGGGGAAGGGAGCGGGAGGCGGCGGCGCAGTACGATCGAAGCG
>JAJXTK010000070.1 GCA_021783935.1 Myxococcales bacterium
CCGCAGGCGTCGCCGCTGCCGCCAGCGCCGGCGCCCGCCGAAGCGCCGCGCGTCGAGATCGCGCCGCCCGCGGGCGCGCCGCCGCTGGCCGCCCCGGAGCAGCTGCGCACGCCGACGTACGAGAACCTCGAAGAGCAAGTGCGCGAGGCGCTGCAGCTGCTCGACGGCGAAGAGCTCGAAGCGCCCGCGATCGACGTCGCGCTCGAGGAAGAGACCACCTCGCCTTCGCTCAAGGCGGTGCTGCCCCCCGACGAGCCGCCCGCGTCGGGCGAGGAGGCGCTCGCCGACGAGGAGCTCGAGGAGCTGAGCGAGGAGGAGCTCGCCGCCAAGGCGCGCAACGCGCCCCCCCCGCGCAAGCCTGCGTCCCCGACGTCGGCCGCGACCAGCCAGCCTGCGCCGCCGCCGAGCATCAGCAAGCCGCCGCCTGCGGGCTCGGCGGAGCGTCCACCGATCGTCGTCGCGGCAGCAGCGAGCGTGTCGACCCCGACCGCGCCCGCCGTCGCGCCGCCGCCGACGTCGGTGCAAGCCCCCTCCGCCGACGCGACGGGCGAAATCAAGCGCAAGAAGCGGCTCTGGTTCGAGGAGCTGTTCAACGACGATTTCGCGCGCACGGTGCCCAAGCACGATCCTCGATGGCTCAAGCGCGAGCTCGACTTCATGGAGGACTCGCTCGGCCTCGCCAAGCGGGCCTCGCTGCTCGATCTCGGCTGCGGCCCCGGCGTGCACGCCGTGCAGCTCGCCAAGCGCGGCTACGAGGTCATCGGCATCGACCTGTCGCTAGCGATGCTCGCGCGCGCGTCAGACGAGGCCGCAGAGCACCAACAGCGCATCAACTTCGTCCAAGGCGACATGCGCGACCTCAACTTCGAGGACGCGTTCGACGGCGTCCTCTGTTGGGGCACGACGTTCGGCTACTTCGACGAGCAGAAGAACGCCGAGGTCCTGCAGAAGATCCACCGCGCGCTCCGCAAGCAGGGGCGCCTGCTTCTCGACGTCGCCAACCGCGACTACATCGTGCCGCGCTCCCCCTCGATGGTGTGGTTCGAGGGGGACGGCTGCGTCTGCATGGACGAAGCGGGCTTCGACGCGATCAACAGCCGCCTGAAGGTGAAGCGCACGCTGATGCTCGAGGACGGGCGCTCGCGCGAAATCGACTACTCAATCCGCCTCTACTCGCTCCACGAGCTCGGCAAGCTCCTGCACGACTGCGGCTACCGCGTCGCCGAGGTGAGCGGCGAGACGTCGACCCCAGGGCGCTTCTTCAACTCCGAGTCGCCGCGAATCCTGATCCTCGCCGAGAAGCGCTAGCGGGCAGTGGAGTTTCTGCGAGGCCGGGCGCTCCTCTGCCGTGGCGTGCTGCGATCTTGCGCGCGATCGACCACGGCCTGCTGACGGCCACAGTGAGCGCAGGTGGTTTCTCGACGGCCTGCTAGCAGGCTGTGGAGTTTCTCCGAGACCGGCCGATCCTCACCGGGTCATGCCGCGATCTCCCGCGCGATCGACCACAGCCTGCTGACGGTCACAGTCTCCGCAGGCCGTTTCTCAACGGCCTGCTAGGCGGGCGCGGCGATGCCGGCGCGATCGACTCGGTGGCGGCGAGGGCGAGCCCCCGAAGCGCGCGATCTCCTGGGCAGGGCGCGACGCGCGACCTCTTCCGTATTCGGCATCATCCCACAGGGATGATTCAGGGTTCGTGACCCTCTGGGTAGCGTGCGTGAGGGCGCTCGTACTTCCTCTCGCAACGCTGACTGGAGGTCGCATCATGAAGTCGTCTCTCCCCGTGCTCGTCGCCACGCTCTCCGTGATCGTCGGGTGTGTCGGCTCGTCGTCGCCGCCGGAGGAGACCGGAAGCTCCGCGGCCCCGATCGAGGAGGGCGAGAGCGCCGCCTGCGATCGGGTCGTGCGCGAGGAGAAGCTCGTGTCGGTCGCCGACGGCGTGTCGCTCGACGTCCTCGAGAAGCGCACCGCGCGCGGCCTCGCGGCGCACCCGAGGCGAGCGTTGCTGATGCTTCCCCCGACGCTCGCGGCCAACAGGATCTTCGACGCCGACGTCCCCGGCAACCCAAGCTTCGACGCGCTCGGGCGCGCGGCGCAGGAGGGCTACCTCGCCTTCTCTCCGAGCTACGAGGGGTACGGTCTGAGCACGCACCCAGCCGACGGCGGCAGCGTGACGGCGCAGCGCTGCCTCGCCGACGTCGAGGCGCTCGTCGAGTGGATTCGCAAGACGCACGACGTCGACAAGGTCGATGTGTTCGGGATGAGCATCGGCTCGTCGCTCGCCGTCGCGCTCGGCGGGACGCTGGAGGGCGAGGCCCGCGAGCACATCGGCCACATCGTGCTCGCCTCGAACGTCTACGCGTCGGTGACGCCGTTCTTCCAGCAGGCATTCTTCAACCCCGGCCTGTTGTCCTTCTTGCAGAGCGCGCCAAATGGCTACGTCGCGACCGACGCGAGCGCCTACGCGGTCTTGTTGTCGAACGCCGTCCCGTCGGCGGTGACGTGGCTCGACGGCGCGCTGCCCGGCACGTACGCGACCGGCCCGACGCTCGCGGGCTTCCGCTTGCCGGTCTTCCCCGCGGAGCAGGGGCGCGCACCGATGCTGCAAATCTGGGGGACGGAAGATCCCGTCACCCCCGCCTCGGACGTAGCGGCCTTCCAAGCCGCGTACGGCGGGCCAGCGTCACTGCACGTGATTCAGGGCGGGGGGCACTCGATCGCGTTCGAGGCTGGGCGTGACGAGCTCTGGACTTCGACGTTCCAGTTCCTGAACGACGGTCGCCCGTCGATGCGTGAGGTCCCATGTCCCAATTGAGTGTCCCGGCGCTCGTCGCGCCTGTGATGTTCTATGAGAAGTCGCCGCCGACGCTGCGCATCACGCAGGCGCGATCGGTCGCCGACGAGCTCGCGCACGCGCTGTCGGAGGCCGGCGTCAGGCACGCTTTCGGGGTGATCGGCGGCGCGATCGCCCCGCTCGCGCAGGCGCTGCACCAGAGCCCGATCGAGCTGATCCACTGCCGCCACGAGTCCGGTGCGGCGTTCGCGGCAGTCGAGGCCCACTTCGCGAGCGGCCGCCCGGCGGTCGTCTTCACGACCACGGGGCCGGGGCTCGCCAACGCGATCACCGGCATGGCGGCGGCGCGCTGGGAGGGGGCCAAGGTAGTGCTGCTGTCGCCCGTGACGGTCGCGCACAACCGCGGGCGCGTCGCCTTCCAAGAGACGCAAGCGTTCGACGTTCGGGGGCTCGTGCCGGACGGCGCGCTCTTCGACTATTCTGCGCTGCTCGACGATCCCGCGGCGCTCCCTGGCGTGATCGGGGCGCTCTCGCGAGGCCTCGCGCGCCCGGGGCGGTTCGTCGCCCACGTGCAGGTGTCGATTTCGGCGCAGACCGCGAGCTTCCCTGCGACGGCGCAGGTGCACCCGCAGGACGTCGCGCCCCTCGCCTGCGCGCCCGCGCAGCTCGATCGGCTCGTGGAGCAGCTCTCCGGGCGCTCGTTCGTCCTGTGGCTCGGCGCCGGGGCGCGACGCGCGACCGAGCAGGTGCGCCGCTTCGCCGAGGTGACGTCGGCGCCGGTGATGAGCAGCCCCCGAGGCAAGGGGGTCTTCCCGGAGAATCACCCCCGCTACCTCGGCGTCACCGGGCTCGGCGGCCACGCGGCGGTCGACGAGTACCTCGCCGCCCACCCCCCCGATTGCGTCGTCGTGATCGGCTCGCGCCTCGGCGAGATGACGTCGTTCTGGGATCGACGCATGGCTCCTCGCGAGCGACTCGTCCACGTCGACGTCGATCCAAGCGCCTTCGGCGTCGCCTATCCGGACGTGCCCACCACGGCCGTCGTGGCCGACGCGGGCGAGCTGCTCGACGGCCTGCTCTTGCGCGCGCGGGGGCGCCTCCACTCTCGCGCGCCGGCACCTTCGCGATCGCCGTTCGACGCCGCGCCAATCGCGCGCCCCTCGGGGCCCGTGCGGCCCGACGTGCTCATGGCGGCCATCCAACGACTGCTCGAGGAGCGCGGCGAGCGCCCGGTGCTCGCCGAGGCGGGCAACTCGTTCGCGTGGACGACCCACTGCCTGCGCTTCACCGAACCGGTCCATCGCGCGAGCACCGGCTTCGGGTCGATGGGGCACGCGACGAGCGGCGTGCTCGGCGCGGCGATCGGCGCGGAGCGTAAGGCGATCGCAGTGGTCGGCGACGGAGCCATGTTGATGAACAATGAGCTGAGCACCGCCGTCGAGTACGGCGCACAGGCGGTGTGGATCGTCCTCAACGACGGCCGCTACGGGATGATCGAGCAGGGGATGCGATCGGTCGGGATGGCGCCGTTCTCGACGCGCCTGCCGCGCGCGAACTTCGCGGAGCTTGCGCGGGCGGTCGGCGCTCGCGGCATCGAGGTGAAGAGCGAGACCGAGCTCGACGCCGCGCTCGTCCAGGCGATGGAGGAGCCGCGCCCCTGCGTGATCGACGTCGACCTCGCGCCAGACGTCCTCGCTCCGACGCGCAAACGCAATGCGAGCCTGCTCGATCAGGGGCTCGCGCTCGCGGGCGGAGGCGACTCGTGACCCGCGCGGCCGGCATGACGTCGCTCGCCGTCGCCTTCCCGAGCGTCGTGCGCACCAACGCGTTCTTCCGCGAGCGTCACCCGGACGTGGTCGCCGCGGCGGAGCAGAAGGCCCTCGCGCGCCTGTGGGCGCGCGGCGTCGCGGACACCCCGTTCACCCGCGAGATGCAGCCCTACCTCGCCGATCCGTTCCGGGGCGCCGTCGAGCGGCGCGTGCTCGGGCCCGGCGAGTCGGCGCTCTCGCTCGAGACGCGCGCCGCGCGTGACGCGCTCTCGGCGGCGGGGCTCGAGGCCGCCGACCTCGACGGGATCCTCGTCTCGTCGTTCCTCGCGGACCAAATCGGCGTCGGCAACGCCCCGCGCCTCGCCGATGCCTTGGGCGCGCGCTGCGCGGCGTGGAACTTCGAGACGGCCTGCTCGGCCTCGGTCGTCGGCTTGCAGACCGCGGCGGCGCTCGTCCGCGCAGGCGAGCACCGCAGGGTGCTCGTAGTCGCCTCGTGCACCTACTCGCGGTTCGTCGACGAGCGCGACACGCTCTCGTGGTTCCTTGGCGACGGCGCGGGCGCGTTCGTCGTGAGCGAGGTCGACGACGGCTACGGCTACCTCGGTGGCGCGTCGCTCCACTCCGCGGACACCTGCGGCACCTTCTCGTACGAGCTCGCGCTCGACCCGCTTGGCAAACCCGAGGTCTCGATGGTGGCCTCGCCCTCGACGGGGCGCGTGCTCGCCGAGACGGCCGAGAAGTACGTGCGCGAGTGCTGCCTCGGCGCGGCGGATCGCGCGCGGGTGCGCCTGTCGGACATCGCGCTGTTCGTCTTCCACACGCCGGTGCCGTGGTTTCCGCCGTTCGCCGCGAAGCTTCTCGGGGTCGACCCTGCGCGAACGGTCTCGGTCAACGCTTGGACGTCGAACATCGGCCCGGCGCTGATGCCGGCGAACCTCCACCACGCAGCCTCCACCGGTCGACTCCGGCACGGCGATCTCGTGATGCTCCAGTCGATCGGCAGCGCGTCGTCGGCCGCGGCGGCCGTCATCCGCTGGAACGCGCCCGGCCTCGGTCCGCGCACGTTCTGAGGCAGATGCTCGAAGGAACCGGCGTGATGGATCAGGCTCATGCAAGGGTCGTGGCGGTGCTGTCGACCTTCGTCTCTCGACTCAACGCGGAGGGAGCCTTGGGCGCTGCGCTGCGCCGGCGGGGGCTCACGCCGGCCGAGATGCGCTTCGAGCACGTGCCGCAGATCCTCCCCGATCTGCAGCGGGCCGTGACCCTCTTCGGCTCGGTCAATGCGTCGAGGCTTCGCGACGAGCTGCTCTCGCTCGGCCGCGAGCCGGTCCCCGAGAAGCCCGCCGTGCGGAGGATCGACATCCGCTCCGAGGACGACGTCGTGGTCGCGCGGCAGCAGACGCGCGAGCTCTGCGAGGCGCTCGGGGCCGGGAGCTTCGCGACGCAGCGGGTCGCGACGGTCGTCGCCGAGCTCGCACGCAACATCGTCGCGTACACGCCCGGCGGGACGCTCGAGCTCGAGTCGAAGCCGAAGGACCGACGCGTCGTGTGCATCCGCGCGCGCGACCGCGGGCGCGGCATCCCAAACCTCGACGAGATCATGAGCGGTCGATATCGGAGCGCCACCGGGCTCGGCCTCGGGCTGCTCGGCACCAAGCGCCTCGCGGAGTCCTTCTCGATCAAGACCGGCCCGACGGGGACGCAGGTCGACGTGCAGGTGCGGACGTGACCCCCGCCCGATTCCACATCGTGCGCCCGCGCGCGGGCGAGATCGCGTGCGGCGACGGCGTGCTCGTGCGCGACGACGGCCCGCGCACGCTGCTAGCGCTCGTCGACGCCCTCGGTCACGGCCCCGCCGCCGCCGAGGTCACCGCCGCGGCCCTCGCGTGCCTGTCGCGGGTCGCGATCGGCGCCGGGCCAATCGCGGTGCTGTCGGAGCTGCACGCCGCGCTGCGCGGCACCCGCGGCGCGGCCGCGATGGTCTGCGTGCTCGAGCGCGACCGGCTGTTCGGCTGCGGCGTCGGCAACGTGGACCTGCGCAGCGATCCGACGAGCGTGCCCGTGGTGCTCAGCCCGGGGATCCTCGGCGGCTCGGTGCGCGCGTTCCGTGCGTTCGAGGGGGCCGCGCCCGCGGGCACGCGCGTCGTGCTGTTCAGCGACGGCGTCTCTAGCACGCGGCTGCGGCTCGAGGATCTGCGCGCGCTCGACGCCGAGAGGGCCTGCCGAACGATCTTCGATCGCTACGCGTATTCGCACGACGACGCCTCGGTGCTCGTCGCAGACGTGAGGGGCTCGTGACCGAACGCATCCCTATCCTCTCCTTCTGGAACGTGCTGCTCGTCCCCATCCAAGGGGAGGTGCACGACTCGCTCGCCGCGACCCTCTGCGAGGAGGTGCTCGGCCGCATCCACCAGGGCGGCGCGCACGTCCTCATCATCGACCTGACGGGCGCGTGGATGATCGACAGCCACCTGTGCGCCCTGCTCTCGCGGCTCGCGACCTCGGCGGCGCTCATGGGGACGCGCACGGTCTTCTCCGCGATGAGCCCGGAGGCCGCGCTCACCGTGCAGATGATGGGAATCGACATGCCGCACGTCGACACGGCCCGCACGCTCGCGGCCGCGCTCGAGCTCGTAGGGATTCGGCGGGCCGTCGAGCCCGACGCCTTCGAGCTGGACCTGGGACGCGACGACCTCGACTTCGACGCGCGTCGTTGAGGGAGGAATTGCCAAATGGCGGATCGGCTCACCAAGGGCTTCAACCTCGAGCAGACGGTGCTCTTCATCGATCAGGCGTTCTCCGCGAGCGAGCGCGACCGCATCTACGCGCGACTCCCCGAGCAACTTAAGGGGCGGCTCGGCGGGCTGCGGACCGCCGACTGGTATCCGATCGACGATCAGGTCGCATTCCTGGAGGCGATGGTGGCCGTCGTCTCGGGGCCCGAGGAGGGGGAGCGCAGGACGCGCGCGCTCGGCCGCTTCATCTCCGACGCGGCGACCGGGACGTTCATGCGCCTCGTGTTGAAGGTGCTGACCCCGAACATCTTCCTCAGGAAGGCCGGCTCGATCTGGCCGCGCATGTTCTCGTTCGGCATCTTCGAATCCGACCCCTCGGGCTTCGGCGACAAGAGAGCGGTGATGATCCTTCGGGACGTGGGCGGGTTCGCACACGTCGCCGGCGTGTCAGCGGGATGGATCGAGGGGGTCTTCGGCGCGATGGGCTTCAACGACGTGCGCGTGCGCTACGGGCTGCTCCCCGACGTCGAGCCGGGCTCGGGGTGGCGCTTCGACATCGACTGGACCTGACAGGCGGAGCTGGAAGGGGCGCGGAGGGGCCGCGCCTCGTTGCGGAGGTTCGTAGGAGGTTCGACGTGGATTCGATACAACCGTTCGTCGACGTGTCGGAATCGATCGCCGACATCCTGTTGACGCTCGCCGACGTCGGCGCCGGCGACTACACCGTTCGGCTGTCGACCGATCTTCCCGAGTCGGACCCGTTCGGCGCCCTGCGCACGGCCATCAACGAGATGGTCGCCTCGCTCGCGCAAGAGCAAGCGAGGGCGCGCGCCTATCAGGCCGAGCTCGAGGACAAGCTCACGACCATCGAACTGCAACGCGCGGCGATCCGTGATCTCTCGACGCCGATCATGGAGGTGTGGGACGGCGTGCTCTGCCTGCCGGTCGTCGGCGTCATGGACTCGCACCGCTCGGCCGAGATGACCGAGCAGCTCCTCAAGGAGATCGTCGCAAAGGGAGCCGAGTGCGCGATCATCGACATCACCGGCATCGAGGTGATGGACACCCGCACCGCCGATCACTTCCTCCGCATGGCGAAGTCGGTGCGGCTGCTCGGCGCGCAGTGCTTCCTCACGGGCCTCAGCCCCGCGATAGCGCAGACGGTCGTGCACATCGGGGTAGACCTGCAGGGGGTTCAGACGCACCGGAGCCTGCGCGACGGCCTGCGGCAATGGGTAGCGCGGCGTCATGCGCGAAAAGAGCGCGCCGAGCGTCCGTGACGTCGCCAGCACCGTCGAGGTGCGCGACTGGGCCGACGTTCACGTGGCGGCGCAGGCCGCGCGCCGCAAGGCGGTAGCGGCGGGATTCCAGGCGCGGGGCCAGGTAGAGCTCGCGATCGTCGCCACGGAATTGTGCACGAACATCTTGCGACACGCCGGCACGGGGGAGCTGCGCGTGCGGGTCGTCGACGACCCGGTCGAAGGGGTCGGCGTCGAGCTGATCGCGCGCGACGCCGGGCGCCCGATCCGTGATCTCGCGGTGGCGATGACGGACGGCTGCGACGACGGGGGACCGATCTCACCTGATCGACTGATCGGTCGCCAGGGCCTCGGTACCGGACTCGGCGCCGTCGCGCGCATGACGCACCTCTTCGAGTATCGTGCGCTGCCGCAAGGCAAGGAGATCCGCGTCGTCCGATACGTCAAACCCCGTCAGGGATTCTCCGATGTCGACCGATGACGTCGCGCCGGCTGCGCAGCGGTCGGCGTATGCTCGGTGCCGGTGAGCCCGCCGCTGCTCTTCCTCATCGTCGAGGACGACCTGACTTTGTCGCGCACACTTGCGCGATTTCTTTCGGAGTTCGGCGACGCGCAGATCGCGTCGTCCGTCGCCGCCGCGGAGGCCGCGATGCCGCGAGCCGCGACGTTCGCCGGCCTGCTGGTCGACGTGGGGCTCGGGGACGGGTCGGGGCTCGAGTGGCTTGGTCGAGCCCGCGCAGCCGGCTTGCGCGCGCCCGCCATGGTGCTCACCGCGCAGCGCGACGCCGACGTCATCGCGGGGGCGCAGCTCACGGATGCCTACTACTTGCCGAAGCCGCCTCGCGAGGCGAACCTGCGGGCCTTCGTCGAGCGGTGCAAGAGCGAGCGCACGCGCGCGCACGTGCGGCTGCGCGAGGACGTGCGCGCCTACGGCCTGCGTCACGCGCTCTCGCCTCGCGAGGAGCAGGCGCTGATGCTCGCGGCCTCCGGCGTGCCACGCTGCGATCTCGCTGGGGCGCTCGGCGTCGAGGAGACCACGACCAAGACGCTCGTGCGCAACCTGCTCCGCAAGACGCACCAGTGCGCGCTCGCCGACGTCGTCGGCGAGATTCACCGGAACGTGTTCGGCGAGCTGGACGGATGAGCGACGCGTCCCCTTCGGGCGGCGCTGGGGGGGCGCCTAGCGAGCTGAGCCTGCGCATCGTCGGCGGCCTCGTCCGACACCTTGGCGACAGCCTCGGCGTCGAGGTCGTCGAGGAGGTGCTGGCGGGCACGAGCATCGCGCGCGAGGACGTCGAGCGCGGCGGCTGGGCGCGCCTCGATCAGCTGGAGCGGCTGCTCGAGAGCGCGCGCCGTCGCTACCCCGACGACGCGAGCTTCACGCAGGCCTTCGGCTACCGCCTCGCCGAGACGCTCGGACCGATGCGCTACCTCGCGTGGGCGCCGTCGCCGATGGAGCTCTTCGTCCGCAGCCTGCGCTCGATCGACACCCTCTCGACCTTTAGCCACGCCGAGGCGACCGAGGTCGGACGCGGACGCTTGCGGGTGCGCTACTGGAGCGATCGCGCCGAGAGCAGGCTCATGTGCCTCTCGCGCAAGGGGCAGCTCGGCGCGCTGCCGACCGTCTTCGGGCTCCCTGCGGCGATCTTCGAGGAGAGCGCCTGCATCGCCCGCGGCGACCCGTGCTGCGTGTACGACGTGCGCGTCCCCGAGCGCAGCAGGCTCGTGCCGGAGCTGCTCGGGCTGCTGCTGGGCGCCGGCGCGACGCTGCTCGCCGCCCGCCTGCAGGCTGGCGCTGTCGAGCTCGCCGCGCTGCCGGTCCTCGGCTGGCTCGCCGGCCACGCGATCGCGCATCGTCGCGACGCGCGCGCGCACGAGAAGTTCGCGTCACAGTCGGCGCTCGCCATGCGCAATCTCGCGCTCGAAGAGGCCGAGGCGCGTCGCGGCCTCGTCGAGCTGCACGAGGGGCAGCGTGAGTGGACCCGCCACATCGAGGCGCAGCTCGCGGAGCGCGTGGCTGCATCGCAACGCCTGCTCGCGCGCTTCGCGGCGGAGCGCGAGGAGCATGCGGTCACGGTGCGCGGCGTGTCCCACGATCTGCGCAATCCGATCGCGACGCTCGTCTTGCTCGAATGGCAGCTCCGGCGCGCGCTCGCCGGCGACGCTAGCTCGACGCCGCTGCTCGAAGACCATGCCGCCGCGGTCGACCAGCTCGATCGGCTCGTCGACGAGCTGCTGCGCGCGGTGCACGGCACCCCGGTCCCGCGCGCCGCCGACCCGCTCGAGGTCGCCCCGCTCGTGGAGCAGCTCCGGCGCCGCCTGCGCGCGCTCGTCCATCGACGCGGGATCTCCGTCGTCGTGAGCGCGGCGGAGGGGGCGCCCGCGTCCATCGAGGTCGACTCCCTCGTCTTCCACCGCGTCGTCGACCACCTGCTGACGAACGCCGCCGAGTACACGGCGCACGGGCGGATCGAGGTCGAGCTCTCGGACGACGCCGGCGGGCTGCTCGTGCGGGTGACCGACACGGGGCGCGGCATCGCCGCCGAGCGCATCGAGGATATCTTCCGCGCACGGGTCGAGCCGATGCGACACGCGCGCAACGCCCCGAGCCCGACGGGGCTCTCGACCGTGGTGCGCCTGATGGCGGAGATCGGCGGCCGCCTCGAAGTGACCTCGAAGGTCGGCGTCGGCACGACCTTCTGGGCCCACTTCCCCGCGCGGCCGACCCGCCTGCCGCCGCCGCCGGAGGATCCTCACGGCGACGAGCTCGTTCGCAAGATCGTCCGCTTCCGGAGCGACCCGCCCGAGGCGCGCCAGCGGCGCAGCGAGTGAGCGTCGGCCCAAACCGGCCAACCGAGACCGAAGCGGCGGCGACACCGCGCCCGCGCCGACGGCACGACGCCTTCTTTACGCGACGCGCCCTGGCCTGCTACCGATCGGGCATCGCTTTGCGCGGCACGCGCAGGAGGAGCCTCCCATGAAGGTGCGAGCAATCATCTCTCTCTTGGCCGGCCTCGGCCTCGCCGCGGCCTGCAGCAGCTCGAGCAGCCCGGCGCCGACCCCCTGCAACGAGAACCCTTGGGAGTGCGCCGCGGGGCAGACCTGTTGGCCCAAGGACGCGACCGGCAGCTTCGCATGCCTGAACAGCGGCCCCGGCAAGAAGGGCGACGCGTGCCAGAACGCTATCGGCTCGCCGACGTGCGGCGACGGGCTCGCGTGCCTCCAGCTCCAGGGCGGCCCCACGCCGGTGTGCGCCCCCTTCTGCGATCCGACCAACCCCGCGCACGCCTGCGCGAGCGGCGAGCAGTGCGCGGCGGTCGTGCTCGGCACCTCGACCGAGCACGTGTGCATCCCTGCCGCCACCCAGAGCGACGCGGGAACCGACGCCGCGAGCGACACCGGCGCCGACACCGCGAGCGACACCGCGAGCGACTCGGGCGCGACGACCGACGCCGAATCCGACGCCAGCGACGCGGCCGACGCGGGCTGACCGCGCTCAAAGGCTGAAGAAGCCTCGAATCCGGCGCAGCAGCTGGTTCTCGCGCTCGGCGACGACGTCCTTGTTCGCCTCCTCGGCGCGCGCGCTCGCCTTCGCCTCGAGCACGGCCTGGCGCTCGGCGAGCACGTGGCTCACGCGCTCGAGCAAGTCGGGCGACGACTCGAGGCTCCGCTTGAACGTGTCGGAGCCGATGACGAGCAGCTCGCAGTCGCTCGCCGCGCGCACCGTGGCGGTGCGCGGCTCGCCGGTCATGAGCGCCATCTCGCCGAAGAACTTCCCCTCGCCGAGGCGCGCGACCTCGTGCTCGGCGTTGGAGTCGGCCTCGGGCACCACGACGCGCACCTCGCCGTGATCGACGATGAAGAAGTCGGTCGAGCGATCGCCCTGCCGCACGATGAGCTCGCCCGCCAAGAACTGGCGCAGCCGCGCCTCCTTGGCCACGCGCCCGAGCTCGCCCGCCGGCAGCACGTTCAGGAAGTCGACCGCCGAGATCACCTGCTCGCGCCGGCGCGCCGCCGCGTCGGCCTCCTTGGCGCGCGCGTCCTCGTCGTCGTGGCGCAGGTGCACGGTGCGCGTGGCGTACGGCATCGAGACCGCCGCGCGGCGGAAGGCGTACCAGATGCGATCGCGCACCGCCCCCTGGATGCGATCGCGCAGGTGGAACTGCTCCGTCCAGAAGCGCACCCAGTACTGCACGCCGTCGGCGACGAAATCCTGGGTCACCACGCTCGGCGGGGGATCGACGAGCACCCCGTCGACGCCGTCGAGCGCGGCGAGGATGACCTCCTGCACCCGCCGCGGGTGCAGGTCGCTCGGCGCCACGACGAAGACCGACAGGCGCGCGCGGGGGCTCGGCTTGCTGAAGTTCTTGATCGGCGACTTGGCGAGCACCGCGTTCGGCACGACCAGCTCGACCTCGTCGAGCGTGAGCACCGTCGTCGCGCGCCAGTTGATCTCGACGACGTGTCCGATGCGCTTGTCGTCCTCCTCGAACTGGATCCAGTCGCCGACGTCGAACGGGCGCTGCAGCTGGATGGCGAGCCCGGCGAACAGGTTGCCGAGCGTCTCCTGGAGGCTCAGACCGATGACCGCCGTGAGCAGCGCGGAGGTCGTGAGCAGCGAGCTCGGGTCGATCCCCGCCTGCCGCAGGGCGATGAGCAGGACGATCGCGTAGACGACCCCCTGCGTGAGATCGCGGATGATCTTCGGCGGCGGGCGGTGCAAACGCCGACCGACCGCGACGTCGAGCACGAGCAGCACGAGGCTGCGCCCGATCGACGCGAGCAGGAGCGCCAGCGCGAGCACCACGAGCATCCGCCGCAGCGGCGAGTGCCCCGGCACGAACCACAGCACGCCGACCGCCACGAGGTGCGCGATCAGCAACCCCACGGGCTGTCGCAGCAGCTTGCGCCCGTGCGCGGGCAACAGCAGCCGCAGCGCCAGGCTCAGCACGAAGGCGACCACGACGCCCGCCGACTCGCCGCTCAGCGCCTGCTCGATGATCGCGTCCATCCGCAGGAGCGCGAGCGTAGCAGACGCGCGAGAGGCGCTCCTGCCCGCGGCGCGGCGTCGGGGAGCAGGCTCTGGGGGCCGCGCTTGCTCCCGCGCAGGCCTCGGCGGGCGAGGCCGCTACTCGAAGCGCGAGAGCAGCAGCGTCGCGTTGGTGCCGCCGAACCCGAACGAGTTCGACAGCGCGTGGTCGATCCTCGCCTCGCGCGCGTGGTGCGCCACCAGATCGAGCCCCTCGACCGCGGGGTCGGGATCGTGGAGGTGGAGCGTCGGCGGCACCATGCCCTGATCGATCGCGAGCGCGCAGACGGCCGCCTCGACGCCGCCGGCGGCGCCGAGCAGGTGTCCCATCGACGACTTGGTCGACGAGATGAGCAGGCCACCGGTCGCGTGCGCGCCGAAGACCTGGCGGATCGCCTTGGTCTCCTGGATGTCGCCCTGCTGGGTGCTCGTCCCGTGCGCGTTGACGTAGCCGACCTGCTCGGGCGCGACGCGCGCGTCCTTGAGGCCCATCTTCATCGCGCGCACGGCCCCCTCGCCTTCGGGCGCGGGCTGCGTGATGTGATGCGCGTCGCTCGAGGCGCCGTAGCCGGTAACCTCGGCGTAGATCCTCGCGCCGCGCCGCTTCGCGCGCGTGAGCGACTCGAGGATCAGGATGGCGCTCCCCTCGCCCATCACGAAGCCGTCGCGCCCCCTGTCCCACGGGCGCGACGCGGTCGAGTCGTTGCGCTTGCTGAGCGCCATCATCGCGCAGAAGCCGCCGACCCCGAGCGGCGAGATGGTCGACTCGGCGCCGCCCGCGATCATCACGTCGGCCATGCCGCGGCGGATCCACTGCGCCGCCTCGCCGATCGCGTGCGCGCTCGAGGAGCAGGCGCTCGTGGTCGCGAAGTTCGGCCCCTTGAGGCGGTAGTGGATCGAGATTTGGCCGGCGGCCATGTTCGCGATCACCTGCGGGATGAAGTACGGGGAGATCCGCTTGGGCCCCTTCTCGAGCATCACCGAGTGCGTGTTCTCGATGGTGCGCAGCCCGCCGAGACCGACGCCGACGATCGCGCCGGCCGACTCGCGCTCCTCCTCGGTGAGCTCGAGCCCGCCGTCCGCGAAGGCGATCTTGGTCGCGGC
>JAJXTK010000071.1 GCA_021783935.1 Myxococcales bacterium
GTCTGGATCGATCGCGCCAACGGGCAGTCGTACTACGTGGTGACCTCGTACGACCCCGAGATCGTGACCGACCGCCGCCAGCTCGAGCAGATCCCGGTGCGCGCCTCGCAGGACGGGCGGGCCGGCGCGATCCAGCTCGGCTCCTACGCGTCGGTCCGCCGCGCCGTGGGGCCGGTGCTCGTCGAGCGCAGCGGCATGCGGCGGGTCGGCCACCTGCTGATGCAGACGGAGGGGCGCGATCTCGGCAGCGTCGCGGCGGAGCTCGAGAGCAAGCTCGCGACGGACCCGCGCACGCGCGAGGTGAGCGTGCGCTTCGTCGGGCAGGTCGAGCTGATGCGCACGACCTTCGCCGGGCTCGGGCTCGCGATCGGGCTCGCCATCATGGTCGTGTTCATGATCATGGCGTCGCAGTTCCGGTCGCTGCGGCTGCCGTTCGTCATGCTCTTCACGATCCCGGTCTCGCTCGTCGGCATCGTGATCGCGCTCATGGCCGCGGGGCAGGGCTTCTCGATCACCGCGTTCATGGGCGTGCTCATGGTCGTCGGCATCGCGGTCTCGAACGGCGTCTTGCTCGTCGACGAAGCCAACCGCCGCTTCGTCGACGACGAGGCGTCCGCGTTCGACGCGGTGGTGGGTGCGGCGCGCACCCGCTTCGTCCCGATCGCGATGACGAGCCTCGCGACGATCTCGGGCCTGCTCCCGACGGCGCTCGGGCTCGAGGTCGGCACCGAGTCGAATCAGCCGCTCGCGCTCGCCGTCGTCGGCGGGCTCGCCTCCTCCACGATCCTCTCGCTCTTCCTGGTCCCCGTGATGTTCACGCTGCTCGCGCGACGGCCCATCGAGGCCGCGGCGCCCCAGGCGGTCGCTGCCGACCGACGAAGGCCGCGCCTGGCGCCGCTCCCGGAGGAGGCGTTCGCGCGCGCGCACTGAGGCGTCTGCGCGATCGCGACGTCGCGCGCAAGGAGCCGGCGACGCAGCGCGCGGCGACTGCACGGCAGAGATCCCGGTCCCACGTCCCGTCATCCGGGCGTCGGGTCCGCATTTGTTCGTGCTCGTGGCTTCCCTTTTGCCGATCGCGGGTTAGCTTGTGCCGACATGCGCAAGTCGCCCGCGCTGCCGATCGCTGTCGCCCTGAGCGGCGCGCTCTCGGTCGTCCTGGCGATCGCGCTCGGCGCCGGGCACGCCCCTTCAAGCTCGACGTTCGATGCCACGGCCCGCCTCGCCGCGACGGCGCACGCGATCGTCGAGGGCGCGCGGGGAAACGCCGATCGAGTCGATCTCGCGCAGGCTCGGCCACTGCACGAGGCGGCGCACTCGGCCTTCGCCGCGACCACGCCAGCGCTCCCCGCGCTGTTGGTGCTCCCCGAGATCGCGGCGGTCTGCGCCTCGAGCTCGACCTGCGAGACCACCGCTGACGCTCCGAGCGGGCGCGGCGTGCCGTGCGCGCGCTCTGCCCGCGGTCCTCCGCGATCGGCGTAGCGACCAACGGCACGAGCGCGGGCGCCTCGATAGGCGTTGGCCTGCGCGATCCGCCTCTGCGTCGGGGCTCCGTGCGACCCACCGGTCGTGCGTCGAGCCGACCACGGCGGAGAGGTCTTGCTGGTCTTGGCAACTCTCGAGCGGCCGCGCGAGGCGCGACCGTCGCTCTGGCGTGCTCCGCGGTCCGCGCGTTCGCGACCGACGGCCGGCCCAGAGCGCGAAAGGTCCGACATGAGCTTCTTCGATCTGTTCCGATCCAACACGGCGACCGACGCGCCAGCACGACGGCGCGCGCAACCCGGCGCGGCGCGCAAGTGGGCCGCCGCCGTCTCCAAGCGCGCGCGCGAGCACGAGCGCCAGGCCGCCATCGACGCGCTGTCGCGCATCGGCACCGAGGCGGCGGCGGTCGTCTTGCTGCGGCGCTTCGGCTTCGAGACCGAGCCCTCGATCATCGATCGGGACGAGAAGGAGAGCGCCTTCAAGGCGATCGTCGCGATCGGCGAGGACGCGCTCCCCGCTGTCCTGGACCACTGCCGCCGGAGCGAGAGCCTCACCTGGCCGCTCCGCATCCTGCGCGAGGTGCTCGACGAGGAGGCGTACGTCGAGGCGGTGGTCGAGCTGCTCGCCGACTGGGACACGGAGTACGTGCGAAACCCTGATCCCAAGCTCCATCTGCTCTCGGCGCTCGAGATGGTCGTCGACGAACGCGTGCGCCCCGCGGTCGAGCGCTATCTCGAGGACGTGCACGAGCCCACGCGCTTCCAGGCCGTCGGCACGCTCCTCGCGCAGGCCGATCCGCAGGCCGCCGGCGCGCTCGCGCGGGCGTTGGAGCGCGAGGAGGCGAAGCGCATCTCGCACCGCATCGCGGAAGGGTTGTCGATCCGCCGCTGGCTCGTCCCGGAGGCGGAGCGTGCGCCGCTCGCGCGCGCGCTCCCTCATCCGTATCGGCTCGACGCGCGCGGCGTCGTCGCGCGCGCGTAGCCGTCGACGCATCCGACGCCCGGGGGCGCCGCAGAGCCGGGCCGGGTGCCGCTGCTGCGCCGCAGCAGGGCACGCGCCTTGCGGTCGCCGAGGGCATGGCCCACTACCGTCACTGGTCGGCGCTGCTCGCGTGCGTGCTGCCCTTCGTCGGGTGCGCACGGCCGGCGCCGCTCGGCTCCGTCGCGTCCGGCTCGGCCTTGGCGCCGAGCTCGACGGCTTCGCCCGCCCCTGCGGCGAATCCCGGCGTGGCGCGCGGCGCTCCGCCCCGACGTGGATGGGGTGGCGGCCCGCGGAGCGTGGGGCGTGGAGCGGGGGTGCCGATGGGCTCGCCGACGCCGACGCGCGCAGCGTGTCCCATCACCAGCGCGAGCGCCGCGCCCGCGTTCACGCCGGGCGTGCGCGCCGCCGTCGATCGGGCGCTCGAGGCGGAGCGGAGCGCCGAGGCGCGCTATCGCGACGTCGCCGCGAGGCTCGGCGATCGCCCCCCGTTCTCGCGCATCGCGATCGCCGAGGGGCGCCACGCTTGGTTGCTCGAGAACCTCTACCTCGCGCGCGGCCTCGCGCTGCCGAAGAACGACGTGAAGGCGGCCGAGCTCCCCGCCGGCGCGAGCCTCGCGGACGCCTGCGCCGCCGCGGTCGTGGCCGAGAAGGACGTCACCGCCATGTACGACGAGCTGCTCGCGCGCACCGATCTGCCGGACGACGTGCGCAGCGCCTTCGCCCACCTGCGCGAGATCTCGCACGAGCGCCACCTGCCGGTGTTCCAAGCGTGCCGCTGACGGCCCGGCGCGCGAGCGGCGCTCGGCGCGCTGGCGCCGCGCAATCCCGCATGAGCTCTCGACCCTGCGGCGCTAGACTGGCTCCACCATGTCCGCCGGAATCTGGAACCTCGTCTTCGGCCTCGCCTCGATCGCCGCGGGCGCGAGCGGCCGGTTCTACTTCATCGGCACCCACAGCTCGACGGCGCTGCTGGCGGTGGGGGGCGCGCTCGCTGCGCTCGGCGTCTATCAGATCGCGCGCTCGCGCAAGGCGGGCGGGTCGTAGCGCGTCGTAGGCGCGGGGACGTCGTGGCCGAGGAGCGTGGCCTCGGTCATCGCGAGCCCGCCCACCAGGACGACCGCGACCGCGATGCCGGCGCCAGCTCCCATGCCGCCTCCGCCGCCCGCGCGCGCTGGCCGCGGCGAGCGTGACGAAGGCGGCGGCGACGATGGCGAGCAGCGTGACGAGCGCACGCTTCACGGGCTCCCATTGGGGACGCAGCCGAGAGCAGCAGCGGGCGGACGACCGCCGCCTTCGGCGAGCTCACCCGATTGTCACCAAGCGCGCGTGGCGCGGCGATCACGGCGTGGCGCCGGCCGTGCCGCGAATCCACGACAGCGCGGCGTCGCCTGCCCCTCTCGCCTCACGCCGCGCTCGCCGCGCGCACCGCGGCGAGCATGCGCTCGAGCTCGCCCATCTCGAACGGCTTGTGGAGCTCGCGGGCCTGCGGCCCGGCGATGAGCCGGATGCTCGCCTCGGGGAAGACGCCGCCGGTCATGAACACGAACCGCTCGCACAGCTCGGGGCGATCGCGGCGCAGCGCCTCGTAGACGCCGAGCCCGCTCACGTCCGGCATCATCACGTCGCAGAGGATCAGATCCGGCGGCGCGTCCGAGAGCAGCTGGCGCAGCCCCTCGCGACCGCTCGTCGCCAGCACGACGTCGTGCGCGCTCAGCGTCGCGCGCAGCGCCCTGCCGAGCTGAAGCTCGTCGTCGATCACCAGGATGCGTGCGCGCCTATCGCCCCTCGAGGCGGGCGCGGTGGCCGGCGCGTGCGCGATACCTGGCGGCGCGTCTTGCGTCGCAGGGAGCAGGACGCGGAAGGTCGTGCCGCGACCGACCTCGCTCTCGACCTGGATGGTGCCGCCGTGCGTCTGGACGATGCCGCGGCAGATCGACAGCCCGAGCCCCGTGCCGACGCCGACCGGCTTGGTCGTGAAGAAGGGCTCGAAGAGCCGCCCGATCAGCTGCGGCGGGATCCCCTCGCCGTCGTCGCGGACGAAGAGCTCGACGTTCGCCCCCCGCGCGCGCGTGCCGACGTGGATCGCGTGCCGATCGGGGGCGCCTTCGGGGATCGCCTGCGCGGCGTTGAGGAGCAGGTTGAGCACCACCTGACCGAGGCGGGGCTCGTCGCCGAGCACCGGCGGCACCTCCTCGAGCTCGCGGACCAGCTGCGCGCGCGCACCGATGGTGACGTGCGCCACGTTCACGGCCGCCTCGATCACCCGCTGCAGGTTGACGGGGCTGCGACGCGCCGGCTCGGACCGCGAGAAGATCCTCAGGTCACGCACGATGCTCCGCACCCGCTCGCAACCATCGCGCGCCTCGCGGAGCATCTCGAGCAGCGGCTCGCACGAGGCGCCGTCGTGGCCCTCTTCGGCGGTGCGCACGACGAGCTGGCGCTCGAGCAGCTCGAGGTTGCCCATGACGTACGCGAGGGGGTTGTTGATCTCGTGGGCGACGCCGGCCGCGAGGGTGCCGATGGAGGCCATGCGCTCGGCCTGCGCGAGGGTCGCCTCGAGGCGCCTGCACTCGGTGACGTCGCGCGCGAAGAGCAGCACCGCCGGCTCGTCCTCGTAGTGCACCGGCAGGCTCGCGATCTCGGCGAGCACCGTCGCGCCGTCCTTGCGCATCAGCCGGACCTCGCGCGTGGGCGCCGTGGCGTCGGCCTCGCTGCGAGGCTGGAGCGTGAGGGGGCGATCGTCGGGGTGGAGGGTCGTCGGCACCGGCGTCGTGAGCAGCTCGTCGGCCGACGAGTAGCCGAGCATGCGCACGAGCGACGAGTTCACCAAGACGAACCGATCGCCTCGGCGCACGGCGATCGCGTCGGGCGCGTTCTCGATCAACGCGCGCACCGACTCGAAGGAGCGGCGCAGCGCCTGCTCGGCGCGCACCCGGTCGGTCACGTCCTCGGCGATGCCCACGCCGCCGACCGTGCGACCGTGCTCGTCGACGATCGGCGCAAACTCGGCGCGCACCTGGGTGAGCTTGCTGGACGTCGCCGAGGGGTAGATCCCCTCGAAGTGCGCGCGCTTGCCCGAGAGCGCCTCGTTCACGGCCGACGCGATCGGGCGAAACGGAAGGCTCGTCATGTCGAGCCCGACCAGCACGCGCCGCGAGGAGCCGATGATGCGGACCAGCGGCTCGTTGCACGCGGTGATGACCCCTCGGTCGTCGAAGTGCAGGATGCCGACCGGCGCGTCCTCGAAGACCAGCCGGTAGATCTCGGCGCGCACGACGTCCTCGACCGGCACCGCCTCGTTGACGCCGCGCTCGGGGACCTGCCGAAGCACGAGCGCGACCTCGTCGCCATCGAGGTAAGGCGAGGCGGCGAGCTCGACCTCGATCTGGACCCCCCGACGATGGACGATCGCGCCGCGGAGGCTTCCCGCGTCGCCGCGACCAAGCAGGTGCTCGAGCAACGGGGCGTCGCCGACGACGTGCAGCCGGCGCGGCAGCACCGACTCGATGGATCGCCCCTGGAGCTCGGCCGACGACCGCCCCAACAGCGACTCGGCCAGTCGGTTGACGAGCAGGATCTCGCCGTGCCGCCGGCACACGACGATCCGCTCGGGGAGCGCGTCGAGAACGCGTCGCTCCCCGGGGTCGATCGCCCGACCGCGTGACTCTTCCGGCATCGACTCCCCCGAGGTCGCTCCTCGCCCCAACCTAGCGCATGGCTGCCCGCTCGCGAGCGGGCAGTACCGCGCGACGGCGCCTTGCTCGAACGGCAACAAGCGGCGAGGGGGGCGAGCGCTGCAGGCGGCGCGAGGACCTGGCCTGAACGGATGTCGGGCGCCCACGAGGGGTCACGCGCGCGGCGCGCGCCCGATCATCAACTCGCCGATTCTCCATCGAAACGCCCTCGGAGAGCACGCGCCTCTGGACCGTAGCCGAGCAGGAGTCCACCATGGCGACCCGATTGCAGTCCGCTCGCTCAGGAGAACCTCATGAAACTGCGTACCGCCATTCTTTCCTCGTTCGCACTCCTGCCGCTCGGCCTCGCGGTCGCCGCTGGCGGGTGCCACTCGAGCCCGCCCCCCGCAGCGCCGGCGCCTGCCCCCTCGCCGAGCCCCGCTGAGCCGCCGCCGCCCCCCCCGCCGGTGGTGACGCCGGCGCCCGTCACCCGGATCGTCCCGATCCGCGGCGTCAAGATGATGGGCGCGCAGATCGCGATGCCGGGCGAGATCGAGTTCGCAGTGGGCGCCGCGACGATTCGCGACACCAAGAACTCGAACGACGTGCTCAACGCGCTGCTCAAGATCCTCAACGACAACACCAACGTCACCAAGCTCCGCATCGAAGGGCACACCGACAGCGACGGCAGCGCCGACTTCAACCAGAAGCTGAGCGAGTCGCGCGCCAAGGCCGTCGTGAAGTGGCTCACCGACAAGGGGATCGACGCCAAGCGCCTCAACGCGGTCGGCTGCGCCTCGCGCGATCCGCTCGCGCCGAACACCACCGAGGAGAACAAGCAGAAGAACCGCCGCACCGAGTTCGACGTCGAGGAGATCGACGGCAAGCCGGCCCCCGGCGTCACCGCCGCGTGCGCGCCCAACCCCGACCGGTCGGACGCCAGCGCCGCCGCGACGAAGTGAGCTCGGCGATCCGCTGACTACCCCCGCGCGCGTCGCGCTTCGGCCCGACGCGCGCGGCCGTTTTGTCCCGCGATCGCGGTGTCCGCGGGCGGCACGAGCCCGCCCGCGAAGGAAATTGCAAACCCTCGGCCAGGGCCAGGGCGCGCCGCACGAAGGCGTGTTTCCTGATCCACGCTTGCCGCAGCGCACGCTCGATCCTGCAAGACGGGCCCCTCGCGCATCCATCGTGGCCATTGTGGCGGCGCGATCGGAGCCTAGGCTGGGAGCGCGGCGCGCGTGGTGCGCGCGCGAGTCTCTCTAAACCTCGCTCGGGGCAGGCACATGCGGCGAACATCCTCCGTCTCCTTCGCTCTCGTGGTCGGGTGCGTGCTCGCTTCGTCGGGCTGCCACTCCAGCGCCCCCGCGGCACCGGCGCTGCCGGGCCCGCTGAAGTCGCTCGACTACGCGCTGCTCGCCACGACGATCCAGCTCGACCAGGCGGCGCTCGACGCGCTCCAGTCCTCCGCCGCCGACGGCACGCTCACCTTCGCGAGCACGCCGAGCGTCCTGCAAGGGGTCCAGCGCGGCGCCGTCATCGTGGCCGGCGCGTCGAGCGCGGCGCCGATGGGGCTCTTGCGCATCGTCGCCTCGGCGGACTCTTCGAGCGGACAGCTCGTCATGCACACGATCGGCGCGCCGCTGCAGCTCGCCTTCCAGCGATTGCACCTCACGGCCTCCGACTCGATCGCCTCGCTCGCTTCGCCCGGCTCCTCGTGGAATCAGCCCGATCTCACGCCGAAGGGGACGGGCGGCGCGTCGGGCACCCAATCGATCGACTTCTTGCTCTTCGACGGCGACGGCGACCCCAAGACGACCTACGACCAGCTGCGCGTGCACGGCGATCTCGGCGGCTCGGTCGACTACGACGTCGGCATCGACACCGATTGGGGGCAAGTCGAGGCAGCCTCGGCGGTCCCCGGGTGCGCCGAGCAGCTCTTGACGATCGGCATCCTCGGCAAGTGCCAGCTGCCGTCGATCAAGGCGCATTTCTACGTCACGCCGAGCACCAGCGCGGACGTGACCTTCGAGGGGGCGGCCTTCGCCTCGTTCAAGAAGAAGCTCACGCTCGCCAGCACGCTCATCGCGCCGGGAGTGATCACCATCGGCCCGCTCGCCTTCACGGTGAACCTCGACGTCACCGCCACCCTCTCCGGGCAGGCGTCGGCGTCGTTCCAGGTCGGCGCCTCGGCGAGCGCGTCGCTCGAGACCGGGCTCGATTTCGACAGCGACACCGGCGTCTCGTTCAAGACGCCGAGCCCCTCGTTCGACTTCAAGCCGCTCGCGAGCAAGGTCGACCTCGAGGCCGGCGCCAAGGTGCAAGTCGGCCCGAGCCTCGCGTTCCGCCTCTACGACGCCATCGGCCCGTACGCGGGGATCTACGCCGGGGCGAGCGTCAAGGCCGATCTCGCGAAGAATCCGTGCTTCGACTTGCACGCGGGCATCGACGCCGACGTCGGCTTCTCGCTGACGCTCCCCACGCTCGGCACCCTCTTCAACGAGAGCAAGCAGATCGGGATCCTCGACAAGTCGATCGCGACCGGCAGCTGCACGCCGCCGGCCGGCTCGAGCAGCCTGCCGCCCGGCGCCGGCCCCGACGCGCAGCACCTGGCCTCGCCGACCTTCACGCCGTGGTCGCGCACGCTCGCGAGCCCCGTCGGCGAGATGCCCACCGACGACGCGCAGCTCGCGTGGATGGACGTCTCGCGCGCCATCGACGGGCGCTGGGTGCTCGCCGGCTCCGGCGTCGACGCGCTCACGAAGCTCGACGACACCGGCAACCTCGTCTGGTCGAAGCAGTACCTCGATCCGGACACCGCGAGCACCGCCCCGGCACCGTACGCGATGGTGCGCTCGCTGCCGACGCTCGACGCGGGCCTGTTCGTCGTCGGCGAGCCGTACTCGCTCTTCGAAATCGGACAGGCCGGCGGCGTGGTCTGGGCCTCGCGCTTCTCGCCGCCCGGCACCATCAGCGAGACGGGGCCCAACGGCCGGCTGACCGATCAGCGCACCTTCCAGAGTGTCGCGAGCGACGGCGCGGGCGGCTTCTGGGTCGCGGGCTCGTACGAGCCGACCGACGCCGACCCGTCGTCGATCTGGCTCTTGCACGCGGGAGGAGACGGCTCGATCCAGAGCTCCAAGCTGATCGGCGCCGGCGCCTCGGGACCGTTCCTCTACCCGACGTCGCTCGTCGCGCAGGCGACCGGCGTGCAGCTCGCGGGGCTCGCCTGGGACAAGGCGTCCAACGGGCGGCAAGGGTTCGTCGCGAGCGTCGGCGCCGACGGCTCCGTGGCGTGGGCGGAGCGCCTGCCCGGATGCGCGGGAATCGGCTCGGGCGGCATGCAGATCAGCGACGCGCGCGTGCTCTCGAGCGGCGATCTGCTGGTCGCCGGCCAGATCGATCTCGGTCGCCGCGGCGTGCTCGCCGAGCTCGGCCCCACGGGCGCGGTCCGGTGGGCCTCTTCACCGTGGGCGAACGACGCGCTTTCGAACCTCACGTTCAGCGCCGTGCGCGAGCTGCCGACGACGGGCTTCCTGGCCGTGGGCAACTACATGAACCACTACGACCCCGATCGCCTGATGCTCGCCGCGCTCGACGTGCAGGGGAAGGTGCTCTGGATGAAGGTCTATGACCAGCTGAGCACCGAGTCGGGCACGGCCGCCGACCACAAGATTCCGAGCTTGGCGCTGACCGACGAAGGGGGCGCGCTCGTCGTCGGGTACACCGACGCGCCGACGCCGAGCAGCAGCCGCAACCTGTGGGCCTTCGAGGCGCAAGCGAAGGACGGGGCGATCGCCTTCACGCCCGGCGTCGCGACCACGCTCGATTTCCCGCAGACGACGCTGGCCTGCACGATGTCGCCGGCCGCGCTCTCGCTCGCCACGCAGGACTTCGCGGTCGCGAGCCAGAGCTTCGTGCCCGTGGAGCAGCCGATGACGGTGCAGGTCACCCCGCAGACTCCGTGAAGCGACGCGGCGCGCCTGACGAGATCGCAGACTTTCACCGGCCGAGGAATTGTTCAAGTCGAGCACATCGAAGGCGCACCGTCGCGCTCACGATGTGCCGACGCGCTATGCGTGGATCATGCGCATCGCCCCCCATCGCGCCCTCGTCGCCCTCTCGATGCTCGGCGGCTTTGCCATGGCCTGCAGCGCCGGCAAGATCGACACCTCGACCCTGCTGTCGAACACCAACGATGGCGGCGGCGCGGGCGGCGGAGACGACAGCGGCTTCCAGCTCGACGGCGGTGGCGGCAATCAGGACGGGTTCAGCGTCGACGGCTCCGGCGGCGGGGGCAACCCGGTCGGCGACGCGTGCGCGGGGACGAAGGTCAAGGCGCAGCTCACCCCGCTCGATCTGATGATCATGCAGGATCAGTCCGGGTCGATGAGCGACACGGTCGCTTCGGGCGGCACCAAGTGGCAGGCGGTCACCGGCGCGATCGGCGACTTCGTCTCGCAGCCCGGGCTCGACGGGATCTCGGTCGGCATCCAGTACTTCCCGCTCCCCGCCTCGGGCGGTGGCTCGTGCACGGTGACCTCCTGCACCACCGACGCCGACTGCGGCGGGTCGGCGTGCGGGCCGTGCATCGTCGGAATGTGCCTTGGCGCCGCCGGCGGGAGCAGCGATTCGTGCACCGTCGCGGACTACGCCACGCCCGAGGTCGAGATCGCGGCGCTGCCCGGGGTCGCGAGCGCGATCAAGGCGTCGCTCGCCAAGCACGGTCCCACCAACTCGACGCCGACCAGCGCGGCGCTGCAGGGGGCGGCCGACCACGCCAAGGCCTGGGCGACCGCCCACCCCGGCCACAAGGTGGCGGTGGTGATGGCGACCGACGGCCTGCCGACCGAGTGCGACACCACCTCGGCAGACATCGTGAAGATCGCGTCGGACGCGTACGGCGGCACGCCCAGCATCTCGACCTACACGATCGGCGTCTTCGCCCCCGCCGACGGCTCGTCGGGGTCGACCCTCCTCAACCAAATCTCGGCGGCCGGCGGCAGCAGCAAGGCGTTCACCATCGACACCAGCACCGGCAACGTCGCGCAGGCGTTCCTCGATGCGCTCAACACGGTGCGCGGCACGCAGCTGGGCTGCGAGTACCAGATCCCGAGCGGCTCTCAGAACGACTACGGCGCCGTGAACGTCGTGTTCACGCCGGCGACGGGCTCCGCGCAGTACTTCCCGTACGTCGGCAGCGCCGGGGCCTGCGGCGCAGCGGGCGGCTGGTACTACGACGTCGACCCGAAGGTCTCGACGCCGACGAAGATCGAGCTGTGCCCGGCGACGTGCAACAACGTCAAGGGGCAGCAGAACGCCAGCATCGACATCGAGATCGGCTGCAAGACGGTCATCCAGTGAGCGCGGTCGGGTGAGCTGACGGCCGCGCGTCGCTTCGGCACGCGCACGCGGCCGAACCAGGTTCGTGCAAGGCAGCTTGTGTTGCGCTCGCGCCTCTCTGGTGCGGCCGTACCAGGTTCGTGCGCACGGCAGCGCTTGGTCCGCTCGCGCTTCGCTTCGTCGCGCGAATGCGCCTTACCGGGTTCGTGCAGGCCCAGCTCCGACCTCGAACCCTCGGCGGACCCGATCGGCTCCCACGCCAGGGGAGCGCCCGCGAGCCAATCGAGGATTCCGATGAAGATCGCCGTCACGAGCCAGAACTTCCGCACGATCACCGGTCACGCCGGCAAGACCACGCACTTCCTCGTGTTCGAGTACACCGAAGGGGGGCCCGCGCGCGAGGTCGAGCGGCTCGATCTGCCGCGCGAGATGATGATGCACGAGTTCCGCGGCGAGGTCGCGCACCCGCTGCAGAAGGTCGACGCGCTGATCACTGGGGGCGCGGGCGATGGCTTCATCCGTCGGCTCGCCGCGTGGGGGGTGCACGTGGCGGTCACCTCCGAGACCGATCCCTCCGCCGCGGTGACGGCGTTCGCGCGCGGTCAGCTCGCCCCCGCCGTGCCGGGCACCGGCGGCCACCACGGTCATGGCCACGATCACGATCATGGCCAAGACCACGGCCACGGCCACGGCGGCGGCTGCGCGAGCTGTTGATCGGTCGAGCGGCTGGGCCGCGCGTCGAGACGAGCGCGTCGCGGCCCGGTCACCCGAGCTTCACGCCCAGCACGAAGAACACGAAGCCGCCGACGACGACGTGCGAGAGGGTCACGCCGATCAGGTTTCGCTGGCGATGGAACATCCACCCCCACAAGAGCCCTGGCAGGAACGCGAGCGCCGCGAAGAGGAACGACATGTGGAGGTGGTTCACCGAGAACATGACCCCCGCAGTGAAGATCGCCGTCGCGACGCGCCGCTTGCCCACGAGGAAGTCCTCGAGGCTCGCCTGCAGGGCCGAGCGGACGATCATCTCCTGCACGGCCGACGAGATCGCGTAGATGATCAGCAGGCGGCGCGTCGCCGGGTCGGCGAGCGTCGCGGCGACGTCGACGTTCTCGACGAGCTTGCTGCCTCGCAGCGCCGGCAGGACGTGAATCAGCACCCACTTGACGCCGACCAGCAACGCTAGGAACGGCGGCGTGATCAGCGCTGCCTCGAACAGCGAGCCGAAGAGGTGTCGGAAGCCGATCCCGAAGCTCGATAGCGGCTTGCCGCTGTTGCGCAGGAAGCGCCAGCTCGCGACGCCGAAGAGACCGATCACGGGGAGACTGATCCAGGTCGTGCTCCCCGGCAGGTACTGGCGGATCTGCGGCAGCGCGCTCAACAGGATCGCGTAGCCGCAGAGCAGGATCAGCACCTTGACGATCAGCTCGCCCATCGCGGCGCGCTGCTGCGCCGCCTCGAATGACAAGTCGCCCTGCTCGCGAAGGCGAGCGGACATGCCGCGCGCCAGGTTCACCAGCAGCTGGGGGTGCGCCCCGAGCGCGTGAAAGGGGACGACCAGCAGCGCCGAAGGCTCGGTTGCGCGCACCGTCGCCGAGCGCGGCTCGCGGCCGAAGAGAGCCATCTCGCCGATCACCTGATCGCGTGAGATTTCGCCGATCACGTGGTGCGTGCCGCGCCCCTCGTCGCGCCGCAGCACCTGGGCGTGACCCGAGAGGAGCACGAGCAGCTCGGCGGCCGGATCGCCCTCGGCGACGATGTCGGCCCCGGCCTGAACGTCGCGCCGCGTAGCCGCGGTCGCGATCGACTCGAGCTCGCGACGCGACAGTTCGGCGAACAGGGGGACCCTCTCGAGCGGGTGCGCGCGCTCGGACATGATGCCCGGCAGTGTATCAGCGGACGCGCCGCGCCGAGCGGTCACCGAGTCGTCGCGACCGCGAGCGGCGGCGCGCGTCAGACGCGCGGCCTCGCTTGCTCCAGCGCGCGCGGAGCGATCCGCGGCCCGCGCCTCGCTCGGCCCCGGATTCGTGCGTCGCGGACGAGCAGCGCGAGCACGATCGACATGCCGACGACCACAAAGGCCGACGACGCGTCGAAGCGGCCGCTCCGGCGCCGGACGTGCATGAGGTCCGACTCCCCCCTTGCGCGGCGTCCCCGGCGTGCCGATGAAGGAGTCGATGCGCTACTTCCGATGCCCGAGCTGTGGAGCCTTCAACCGCATCCCCGAGGAGGAGACGCGCACGCCCGTGTGCGGCGGCTGCAAGAAGCCCCTCGATCGCTCGGGCGCGCCGCAGGAGGTCGACGAGCGCGCGTTCGCCAAGGCGATCGAGACCTCGCCGGTGCCGGTGCTCGTCGACTTCTGGGCCCCCTGGTGCGGCCCCTGTCGCATGGCGGCGCCCATCATCGACAAGCTCGCGCGCGCCATGCCGGGCTCCCTGCTCGTCCTCAAGTTGAACACCGACGAGGCGCCGACGACGGCGACCCGCCATCAGGTCTCGGGCATCCCGAGCTTCGTGCTCTTCTCCAAGGGGCGGGAGATCTCGCGCCAGGTCGGCGTGCTGCCGCCGGCGGAGATGCAACGCTGGCTGATCGACGCCGCTAGCCGCGCGCAGGCTTGAGCCCCGCGCACTCGGCGTCCGCCGCTACGGGCGGCCGCGCTGCGTCGGCTCGCCGAAGAGCCTGCGCAGGTGCTCGTGGAGAGAGCTCACGTGCTTGCCGGAGCTGCTCGAGGTGCGCACGGCCCTCTCGTGAGGTGCCCGACGCGTGGGGTGGCGACCGGGCCGCGATGGGGTAGGCACGAAGGCATGGCGATCGCGAGCATCGACCCCCGCACCGGCGTGACGCGCGAGACGTTCGAGCCGCTCGATGACGCCGAGCTCGAACGCAAGATCGAGGCGGCGCACCGCGCGTTTCTCGCGTGGCGCAGGATGTCGTTCGCCGAGCGTCGCGGGCCGATGCTGCGCCTCGCGGAGCTGCTCGAAGGCGAGAAGGAGTCGCTCGGCCGCACGATGACGGAGGAGATGGGCAAGACGCTCGCCTCGGCGATCGCGGAGGCGGAGAAGTGTGCGCGCGTCTGCCGCCACTACGCGGCGCACGCGGAGGCGGCGCTCGCCGACGAGCCGGTGGAGACGGAGGCGCAGCAGAGCTTCGTGCGCTACCTGCCGCTCGGCGTCGTGCTGGCGGTGATGCCCTGGAATTTCC
>JAJXTK010000072.1 GCA_021783935.1 Myxococcales bacterium
GCGATTTCTCCTTCGGATCGTACGGGCGCGTCGTCGCCGCGAGCGACCTCCGGGGAGGCGAGGCGCGGCAAGCGAACATCGTCGCCCACGGCACGCGCATCGACGAGTCCAACTACGCCGAGCTCCAGCTCGAACGACACGATAGCTACAAGACCGACGGGCGCACCATCGAGACGAGCATCGTCTCGACCCTCGGCATCATGGGCCCGCTCTTCCACGACACCGGCCAATTCGACGCCCAGATCGCCGTGCGAAACCTCTACGCGGAGGTGCGCGGGCTCTTCGACGACGGCTTCTCGGCTTGGATCGGCTCGCGGATGTACCGCGGCGACGACATCTACCTGCTCGACTTCTGGCCGCTCGACAACCTCAACACCGTCGGCGGCGGCGTCCGCTACGCCTTCGACACGACGTCGCGCAAGTCGACCAACGTGGCGTTCCACGTCGGCATGGCGCGGCCGCTCGATCCCTTCAGCTACGAGACGGTGCCGGCCCCTGCGGTCACGGGCTTCGGCTCGCAGGACGTGATCGCGCTCAACCGCCTGCGGGTGGTGACCAGCGGCCGCCTCGAGCACATCGAGCACATCGGGTCGACGGGCGGCATCAAGGGGGTGCTGTACGGCGAGTACCACGCCATCTCGAGCGGCACCCAGCAGCTCGTCGACGGCGCGACGACGACCGACGTCGCGCTGCCGCGCGATCACGGCGAGGTCATCGGCGCGCAGCTCGGCCTCTTCCGCGGCGAGCGCGACACGTTCATCAACCTGTTTCTGCGCATGGCCACCGGCATCGCGGCGTACGGCGACATGACCGTGCCGAGCGCGCTCGCCCCCGATCGCTCGGCGACGGCCGCGCGCGAGTACCTCGCGGCGCTCTCGGCCAACTACGAGGCGGGGCCGTTCGGCGTGCTCCTCGGCGCCTACCTCCGCGGCTTCAAGGACGCGAGCGGCGACCCCTACTCGCGCAACACGTACAACGAGGGGACGGTCGTCGTCCGGCCGGAGCTCTGGATCGGCGAGCACGCGGGCATCGCCTTCGAGGGGAGCTACCAGGCGCTCGAGACGGCGTTCGTCGACGACACCGGCCAGAAGCAGCACGCCTCCCTCTGGCGCTTCGGCGTGATCCCCTTCCTCACGCCGGCCGGGCGCGGCAGCTACACCCGCCCGCACCTCCGGATCATCTACGCCTACACCTCGCGCGACGACGGCGCGCGCGCGCTCTACGCGATCGGCGATCCATTCCAGCGTCGGCGCGCGGAGCACTTCCTCGGCCTCGGCGCCGAGTGGTGGTTCAACTCTTCGTACCGCTGAGCCGCGCGCGACGCGCGCCCGCCACGAGCGCCGTGAAATCGCCTGGCCGGAGCGGACGACGCCGTCGACCCCGCGCGCCACGGGGGTAGCCTTGTCGACCCATGGCGGACGCCACGACCGAGGAGGGAACGCGGCGCGCGCGGCGCTCGTCGCGGCCCGTGCTCCCGGCGGTCGTGCTGGTCGCCGGGCTGCTCACCACGGCTTTCGCGACGTTCGCCTTCCTTCGCGCGATCCGAGCGCGCGACGCCGAGCGCTTCTCGAACGCCGTCGAGGCGACCGAGGATCGCGTCCGCGGCCGCATCGAGGCGTACTCGGAGCTCTTGCGCGCCGCGCGCGCCTTCGTCACCGCCGATCCGGGCGTGCGCGAGTCGGACTTCCGGGCGTTCGTCGACGGGCTCGATCTGCGCGCGCGATACCCCGGCGTGCCCGCCATCGGCCTCATCATCGCGCTGCCCAAGGAGGGGGGCGCGCGCGTGCTCGCGGAGCTCCGCGCGCGCTCGGACGCGCCGATCGAGCCGCTGCCGGCCGGCGGCGGCGACGACCGGACAGTGGTCGCGTGGGCCGAGCCGAACGCCCCGCAGTCGCGCACCGCGCGCGGCTTCGACATGACCACGGTGCCCGAGCGACGCGAGGCGCTCTTTCGCGCGCGCGACACGGCAGAGCCTGCGCTCTCGGGCCCGCTCGTGCTCGTGAGCTCGGCGCGCGCGGCCCCCGAGGCAGGCTTCCTGCTGTGCGTGCCGATCTACGCGCCCGGCGCGAACCCGACGGACGCACCTAGCCGCCGCGCGGCGCTGCTCGGCTGGGTCTACGCCCCGCTGCGCGCAAACGACCTGCTCCGAGGGCTCTTCGGCTCGGAGCACAGCCCCCGCATCACGCTCAGCGTCTTCGACGGCGACGCGCTCGACGAGGCGCACGCGCTCCACCGCACCGACACCCCGAGCGACGATCCTCGCTACCTCGCGCGCTTCACGCAAACGACCAGGCTCGACTTCGGCGGGCGCGAGTGGACGCTCCGGTTCAGGACACGCCCGGCGTTCGAGGAGACGCCGTCCGAGCAGACGGTGATCATGGCCGGCGTGCTCGGCGTGGCCCTGACGCTCGCGCTGTTCGCGGCGACGCGGGCGCAGCGCGACGCCCGCGAGGCCGCGGAGGCGAGCGAGCGACGGATGCGACTGCTCGCCGAGACGTCGGCGGCGCTCGGCGACTCGCTCGAGGCGACCGAGGCCGCGGCGGCCCTCGCGAAGACGGCCGTGCCCGAGTTCGCCGCCCTGTGCACCGTCGATCTCGCGGCCGACGACGGGACGCTGATCCGCGCGCACGTGGCGCACGACGGCTCGCTCTCGCGCGAGCTCGAGGAGCGCCTCGTGGCCGGCCCCCCCGGCGACGAGCGGCACCCGCTGCACCGCGCCTTCGCGCTCGGACGCACGCAGTACGAGCCTCGCTTCGCGGACCACCTGTCCGTGATCGCGGGCGACGAGGCCCGCAAGAGCGCCCACGTCGCCCTCGGCGCGCGCTCGGCGCTGTTCATCGCGCTCGTCGCGCGCGGGCGCACCCTCGGCGTCGTGTCGTTCATCGGACGTCGCCCCTACGACGACGACGATCGCGCGCTCGCCGCCGAGCTGGTGCGCCGGGCCGCGTTCGCTATCGACAACGCGCGCCTGTATCGCGAGACGCGCGACGCGGTGCGCTCACGCAACGTGTTCCTCTCGATCGCGTCGCACGAGCTCAAGACGCCGCTGACCAGCCTCAAGCTGCACGCGCAGCGCCTTGTTCGCCGCGCGCGCACGCCCGATCTGCCCCCGCTGCCGGTCGCCGACGTCGCCGAGCGCGCGCAGGCGATGGACCTCCAGGCCACGCGCCTCAACCAGCTCGTCGACGAGCTGCTCGACGTCTCGCGCATCGCCGCAGGGCGCATGCGCTTCAACCGCGAGCCGGTCGACCTCGCGCACTTGACCCGCGACGTGCTGGATCGCTTCGGCTCGCCGCTCGTGACCTCGAGCGGCGTCGAGAGCCTCGTCGGCGATTGGGATCGCCTGCGGCTCGACCAAGTCGTGACCAACCTCGTGTCGAACGCGCTCAAGTACGGCGAAGGCAAGCCCGTCGCCGTGCGCGTCGAACCCGCCGGCGAGCGGGCGAGGCTCACCGTCGAAGACCACGGCATAGGGATCGCACGGGAGCATCAGGCCCGCGTCTTCGACCGCTTCGAGCGCTTCGTCTCGGAGCGTCATCACGGCGGCTTCGGGCTAGGGCTCTGGATCACGCGTCAGATCGTCGAAGGGCTGGGGGGTACGATCACCGTCCACAGCGAGCTTGGACACGGCTCGACGTTCGTGGTGGAGCTGCCGACGAGCGCGCCCGCGCCACGCGAGGCAAGCCCGGGCGGCGCGTAAAGAACCTCCAAAGCCGCTCCCCGCCGACGTTCCGCCGTGGTCTCATGCGCGCCATGCGTCGCACGTCCTCGCGCGTGGTCTCCGTCGCGCTGTCGCTCGCCGCCATGGCCGCCGTCGCCTCCTGCGTCGACACCGGCAAGACCCCCGCGTTCGCGGTCGGCAATCACGTCGACGACTGGCGCGACGAGATCATCTACCAAGTCATGGTCGATCGGTTCGCCGACTCCGATCTGAACAACGACTATCGCGTCAACCGCAACGCCATGGCGCGCTACCACGGCGGCGACTGGCGCGGCGTGATGGACCACCTCGACTACATCCAGGCGCTCGGCGTCACCACGCTCTGGATCAGCCCCATCGTGCGCAACGTCGAGACCGACGCGGGGATCGACAGCTACCACGGCTACTGGGCGCAGGACCTCGCCGAGCTCAATCAGCACTTCGGCGATCTCGGCGATCTGCGCGCGCTGGTCGCCGCCGCCCACGCGCGCGACATGAAGATCGTGCTGGACATCGTCACCAACCACATGGGGCAGATGTTCTTCTACGACATCAACCAGAACGGCCGCCCCGACGAAGACATCTCGGGGCTCGGCGGCCCCTGCGATCCGACGACCGGCAAGTGCAGCGGCCCCCCCGGCTCGCAGAACACCGGCTCCCCCGTCGCGCACATCACCGAGTGGGACCCCGACTACCAGGCGCCCGAGGTGCAGTCGTTCACCTCGCTCGGGCCGGCGGGGCCTGCGCCGATCATCTTCCTCAACATGCCCGACATCAACCGCACGGTGCCGAGCGTGCCGAGCTACCTGCTGGAGCAGTACATCCTGACGGTGCCCGCGGGCTACCACCGGCGCGGTCGCATCGTGAACTACGACAACCCGCCCGACGGCCGCGAGCAGACGCTCTACGGCGACTTCCCGGGCGGCCTGAAGGACGTGGCGACCGAGCGCCCCGACGTCCAGCAGCTGATGATCAAGGCCTACGGCCGCTGGATCGAGCTCGCCGACCTCGACGGCTTGCGCATCGACACGGTCAAGCACGTCGATCACCCCTTCTGGCAGGTCTTCAACGCGGGCATCCGGCAGAAGGCCGCATCGCTCGGCAAGCCGAAGTTCCTGCAGTTCGGCGAGGTCTTCGACGGGCGCGACGATCTCGTCGGCAGCTACACGCAGAACGGCGAGCTCGACACGCTCTTCGACTTCCCGCAGTACTTCGAGGTCTTCCAGGGGGTGTTCATCAACGGCGGCCCGACGAGCGCCATCGAGTCGCGCTGGAAGGAGCGCGCCACCAACTGGGGCGCGACCCCGCACCCCGGCGGCATCGGCGTCGCGCCCGTCGACATGCACGTCAACTTCCTCGACAACCACGACGTCGGGCGCTTCCTCTTCTTCGCCAACCAGGCCGGCCGGCAGGACGCGATCGCCGCGCTCTGGAACGCGCTCGCCTTCCAGTTCACCGAGAACGGCATCCCCTGCGTCTACTACGGCACCGAGCAGGAGTTCTCGGGCGGCGACGATCCGGCCAACCGCGAGGATCTCTGGCCGACGGGCTACGTGACGAACGGCGCGACCTTCCAGCACATCGCCAAGCTCACGAAGATCCGCAAGTCGAGCGACGCGCTGCGGCGCGGCGACATGAAGTTCACCTGGACGACCGACCACGTCGGCACCGAGGCGGACGCGGGCATCGTCGCCTTCGAGCGCACGCTCTCGACCTCGCCGACGAGCCCCTACGCGCTCGTGGTCATCAACACGAACGCGAAGCACCAGAGCTCGACGACCGACGGCACCAACCCGATGAAGGTCACTGCGCCCCCCGGCACGGTGCTCGTCGACGCGCTCGCCGACGCGAACCCGGTCACCGTAACCGTCGCGGGCGACGGCACCGCGACCGTGCAGGTGCCGCCGACGTCCGCCGTGATCCTCATGCCGCAGTAGGCGTCGGCGCGCCGCTCACTCCACGTAAATCGCCTCGATTTTGGCGTGATCGTGGGCCATCTCGATCGCCTCGACCGAGGTGCCCTTCGCTCCGGCCATCTCGAGCATCATCTCGCAGCGCCCGGCGATCGACCACCACTGGCCGTCATTGAAGCCCTCGACGCCAGAGACGACGCCGATGGCCGAGCCGTGCCTGCGCGAGATCCACCTGGCCTGGCCGTGGCTGTTGTACGCCTCCCACGCGCGCTCGATGCGGTCCCAGATCGTGTCGTACTGCACCGCGCGCAGCAGCAGCCGGTAGACACCGCCGAAGTCGATGCGCGAACCTTCGCGGCCGATCGGCTTGCTGACGCGAAAGTCGCCGCCGCCGAGGACGTCGCGCACGCCGACGTGGATCGCGCCGACGATGCGGGTGTCGTACCAGCCGACCGCGAGGATCGGCCCCTCGATCTTCTCGCGCCACTCCCGCGGCACGACGTCGAGGACCTTGCGCAGCCCGTCTGGCCCGTGAAGCCGCTCGATCGAGGCGAGCAGACTCTTGATGGCCGTGCCCTTCTGATCCACCGACCGGCATCCTAGCAGGCCGTTGAGCTTCTCCGGAGCTGCCCGATCCTCTTCCGCGTCAACCCGAAACTCGCCGCGCGATCGACACGGCCTGCTGTCTGTCACAGGTTCCGCAGGCCGTTTCTCAACGGCCTGCTAGCTCGCCGAGGATCGCCGGGCGCCGGCTTCTCCCGGGGGGGGTTCGAGCACGGCCGAGATCGATCGGACGCGCACGAGGACGCGATCCGATTTCGCAGAGCTGAGCTAACCTCGCCGCGTGGCGAGCGTCTCCATTCGCGCCCTGCGGAAGACCTACCCTGGCGCGAAGAGCAAGACGATCCTCAAGGGGATCGATCTCGAGATCGCCGACGGCGCCTTCACGGTGCTCGTCGGTCCGTCGGGGTGCGGCAAGTCGACGTTGCTGCGCACCATCGCGGGGCTCGAGCGCCCCGACAGCGGCACGATCCACTTCGACGCGCGCGACGTCACGCTGGCCGAGCCGCGCGAGCGCGACATCGCGATGGTCTTCCAGAGCTACGCGCTCTACCCGCACCTCACGGTGCGAGAGAACCTCGCGTTCGGCCTCGAGCTGCGCAGGACGCCGCGCGACGAGATCGCGCGACGCATCGACGAGGTGGCGCCGCAGCTCGGCCTCGGTGAGCTGCTCGATCGGCTGCCGGCGCAGCTCTCGGGCGGGCAGCGACAGCGCGTCGCGATGGGGCGCGCGATCGTGCGGCGTCCGTCGTTGTTTCTCTTCGACGAGCCGCTCTCGAACCTCGACGCGGCGCTGCGCGGCGAGGTGCGGGTGCAGATCCGCAGGCTCCACGAGCGCCTCGGCGCGACGATGATCTACGTCACCCACGATCAGGTCGAGGCGATGACGCTCGCCGACCAGCTGGTGGTGCTCAACGGCGGCGTGGTCGAGCAGGCGGGCACGCCGACGGAGGTCTACGAGCGGCCGCGCACGCGCTTCGTCGCGGGCTTCCTCGGCATGCCCGCGATGAACTTCGTCGAGGCGCGCCTTTCGGTGATCGAGGGCAAGGTGCGCGCGCGCGCGCCGGGCATCGACGTCGCCGTCGCCGACGATCGCCTCGGCGATCGCGAGTCGACCTTCGGCGATCGCAAGGTGCTCGTCGGCGTACGCCCGCAGGACGTCCGCCTCGCGGGGGCTGGCGCGGGGGGCATCGATCTGCGCGTCGAGCTCGTCGAGGGGCTCGGCTTCGAGTCGCACGTGCACGGCGCGCTAGGGGCTCGCGACGGCACGCCGTTCGTCGCGCGCGTCGAGGGCGCGGCCGCGGGCTCGCACGGCGGCGGCCAGCAGCTGTCGTTCGAGGTCGATCCCGACGACGTGCACCTCTTCGATCTCGACACGGGGCGCGCTACATGGGCCTGAGCGCGCGACGCGCCGTCGCGGCGCTCTACGCCCTCGCCGCGATGCTCGCCGTGCTCGTGCTCCCTTGGCCCGTCGCGGCCGACGAGCCTGGCAAGCTGGTCGTATGGCACGCCTACCGCGGCGCCGAGCAGGAGGCGCTCGACCGCCTGATCGATCGCTTCCGCGCGGCGCACCCGAGCGCGGAGATCCGCGTGCTCGCCGTGCCCTTCGACGCGTACGCCTCGAAGCTCGAGGCCGCGATCCTGCACGACCAGGGACCCGACGTCTTCTTCGACGCCCACGAGCGGCTCGGCTCCTTCCGCGACAAGGGGATCGTCGCACCCATCGACGACGAGCTTCTGCGCGATCGCGGCGCGTTCGACCCCGTGTCGCTGCGCGCGCTGACGATCGACGGCAAGACGTGGGCGCTGCCGGTCGCGCGCAAGTGCCTCGCGCTCTACCTGCGCGCGCCGAGCTGGCCTGGCGACGCGGCGCCCCACTCGCTCGACGAGCTCGTCGTGCTCGCGCGCAAGACCCACCGACCGACGCTGGCCTACGAGGCCTCGAACGCCTACGCCCACGCGCCGATCCTCCACGGCTTCGGCGGCCGCATCCTCGACGCCGAGGGGGGCCGAGATCGCTACGCGTTCGCCGACGGCCCGGCGCGCGACTCGCTCGCGTGGGTGCTCGGCGCCATGGAGGCGGGTGCGATCCCCGAGGAGGCCTCGGGCGCGCTGGTCACGCAGATGTTCACGACCGGCAGCGGCACCGACGCGATCGGCGCCGACGCCGCGATCTCGGGGCCGTGGCTCGCCGGCGAGCTCCCCGCGACGCTCGTCTACCACGTCGTGCCGATCCCGCCGGTGCACGCCGCGGGCGGCACGCCGACGCGCCCCTACCTCACGGTCGAGGGGGCGATGCGCGCGCCGACGCCGCGCGATCCTGCGCTCGCCAAGGAGTTCCTCGCGTTCGTCGTCTCGACCGAGGCCGCGATCGTGCGCGCGAAGGTGGGCCGCCAGGTCGTCGCGACTAACGCCGCCTGGCGCGACCCGGCGCTGCGCGACGATCGCTTCCTCACGGGCTTCCGACGCGCGGCCGACGACGCGATCCCGATGCCGACGACGCCCGGCATGCGCGCCGCCTGGGAGCCGACGACGCGCGCCATCCAGAAGGTGCTCCGGCGCGACCTGTCGCCCGCCGACGCGATCGAGGAGGCCAAGCACCGCTTCCTCGACGTCACGCGCCCGCCGCCGCCCCGCCGCGATCCGCGCCCGATGCTGCTCCTGCTCGGCCTGCTCGCGCTGATCGGCGCCGGTCAGCTCTTGCGCGTCGCGCGCGATCCGGAGCAGCGCCGCGCGATTCGCGCTTCGCTCCCCGCGTACGCCTACGTCACGCACGCGGTCGTAATCGTGCTGTTGCTCGTGGTCGTGCCGCTGGTGCTCGGCGCCGCGACGAGCTTCTTCGCGGGGCCCCCGCAGCAGCTCCACTACGTCGGCCTCGCGAACTACTTCGAGATCCTCAGCGCGCGCGGCGCGCCGCTCTTGTCGTCGGGGTCGTTCTACGCCGTGCTCGGCGTCACGGTGCTGTGGACCGTCGTGAACGTCACGCTGCACCTCGCCATCGGCATGGCGCTGGCGCTGCTGCTCTCGCGCCCGGTGCTCAAGCTCCGCGGCGTCTACCGCGTGCTGCTGGTGGTGCCGTGGGCGGTGCCCTCGTACGTCTCGGCGCTCGCGTGGAAGGGGATGTTCCACCGCCAGCTCGGCGCCGTGAACGCGGTGCTCGGCCACCTCGGCGTCGAGCCGATCGCGTGGTTCTCGAGGTTCTCCACGGCCTTCGCCGCGAACGTCGCGACGAACGTGTGGCTCGGCTTCCCGTTCATGATGGTGGTGACGCTCGGCGCGCTGACGTCGATCCCGCGCGAGGTGCTCGAGGCCGCGGAGGTCGACGGGGCGACGCGCTGGCAGCGCTTCTCGCGCATCACCTTCCCGCTCTTGCGTCCCACGCTCGCGCCCTCCGTCGTGCTCGGGGCCGTGTGGACGTTCAACATGTTCAACGTCGTCTTCCTCGTGAGCGGCGGCGAGCCCGACGGGCGCACCGAGATCCTCGTCTCGGAGGCGTACCGCTGGGCGTTCACCCGGCAGGCGCAGTACGGCTACGCGTCGGCGTACGCGGTGCTGATCTTCCTCTTGCTGCTCGTGACGACGCGCGGGCTCAAGCGGCGCGAGGTGACGAGATGAGCCAGGTGCTCGACGAGACCGGCGGCCGGCGGCGGCCCGCCGAGGAGGCGCTGGTGCACGTCGCGCTCGTGCTCGCGACGATCGCCGCGCTCTACCCCGTGCTGTGGGTGGTCTCGCTCGCCCTCTCGCACGGCGAGTCGAGCGCCGGGCGAGTCTTGCCGATCCCCGAGCACCTGTCGCTCGGCAACTTCCGCGAGGTCGTGGGCACGCACGATCGCGCGACGGGCACCTGGATCTTCGGCCGCCAGCTCGCCAACTCGCTGCTCGTCTCGCTCGCGACGGCGGCGGTCGGGGTCGCGATCGCCACGCCGGCGGCGTACGCGCTCGCGCGCTTCCGCTTCGCCGGCCGCGAGCGCGGCGTGTTCTTGCTGATGGCGACGCAGATGTTCCCGGGCGTCGCGACGCTGGTGCCGCTCTACCTGATCCTCGAGAAGCTCCACCTGCTCGACTCGCGCGCGGGGCTCGTGCTGGTCTACGCGACGACCGCGGTGCCCTTCTGCATCATGCAGCTTCGCTCGGCCTTCGAAGCGATCCCGGTCGACCTCGAGGAGGCGGCGATGGTCGACGGCGCGAGCCGCTTCCAAGCCTTCTTGCGCGTCGCGCTCCCCGCCGCGCGCCCGGCGATCGCGGTCACTTCGCTCTTCGCGTTCATGGGGGCGTGGAACGAGTTCATCCTCGCCGCGACGCTCCTGTCGCGCGAGGAGTCGTTCACGCTGCCGGTCGCGCTGCAGCGCTACGTGGGCGAGCACGGCGCGTCGTGGGGGCACTTCGCCGCCGGCGCGTTGATCGTGTCGGTCCCCGTGATGGCGCTCTTCTACGTCGCGCAGCGGCACATCGTGTCCGGCCTCACGGCCGGCGGCGTGAAGGGCTGAAGACCTCGCGCCGAGGCTGGGCGGCGTCGCGACCCACGCCCGCGAGCATGCGCGCGCGGGCGAGCTCAGTTCGCCGCCGACTTGATCGCGCTCGGCGCCTTGGCCATCGCGCTGGCGACGGCGCCATCGACCGCCATGGCCTGGAGCTTCGCGAGCGAGTCGGGGCTCTTGGTGGCCGCCGTCGAGCCGATGCTCGACGCGTTGCCCTCGATCGACGCCCTGACGATCTCGAGCCGCGTGAAGGCGAGCGAGACCCGCGCCTGCACCTTCACGTCCCCCGCGAAGGCCCCCTGATCGAGCGAGACGATCGACGCGTTGACGCCGAGCACCGGCAGCCCCCGCGAGGCCGCGACCTTCATGGCCGCGCCGGCGGTCGGGTCGTCGGGCAGCACGTAGACGCCGGGCAGCTGCGCGAGCTGGTCGCGCGTGGCCGCGGCGAGCACGGTCGCCAGCGCGCCGCCGCGGACGCTCGAGGTGTTCTCGGCCTTCTGCACCCGCACCACGACCTTCGCCTTGGCGAGATCGCCGCTGCTCGCCCGGCTCGTCGAGGTCGGCGAAGAGGTCGCCGCCGCGGCGGGCGAGAGGCCGGGAGACTTCTCGAGCAGCACGATCGCCTGCCGGATCGCCGCCTTGGTGGGCGCGTTCGACTCCCTCTTCGCGCGGGCCTGGAGCGCCGCAGTCGCCCCCTTGTCGCCGAGCTTCGCGAGCGCGGCTGCGGCTGCCTGCCGCACGCTCGGGTGCGGATCGTCGAGCGCGCTCTCGAGCGGCTGGCGGGCCCGCGCGTCGCCCGAGCCGCCGAGCTTCAACGCGGCCGCGACGCGCAAGCGATAGTCATCGCTGGCCGCGAGCACCTTCGCTGTCGAGGAGAGGTCTCCCTCGGCCGCGTGGAGTGCGCCCGCGAAAGGAAAGGCCAGCGTGGCCGCGACCAGCGCGGCGGCGATCCAAGTGCTCCCACGACGTCGCGACATCCATCCTCCACGCTGCGCAACGAGGCAGCGACGCCACGCCGCTGCGCGCTCCCGGTCGCTCGCTCCGCCCCCGAGGCGATCGACGAGCTGCCATATGAATTCTTCTACGGGTCAGTGACGGAGCGGTCCATGTGCGCGTCTCGCTCGTTTGGCCGTTCCGCCCAGCGCGTAGATGCGCGCGTGCGGCGAATGAATGTGCGAGGAGGTCCGACCACCGAACCGCGGCCACATAATCACCTAATATTTCTGGACGCGCGCGCTGTCAGATCCGCAACAATTGACCCCCGTTCGCGCACCGACCTACACCGCCTTGCTTCTGTTCACGGGCGCCTCGTCGCCTGCGTTCACCTTGCTCGGGGCCTCCTCGCCCGAACCGCCCCGCCCGCGACTCCCCCCCGATGCACACCGCACGATCGACCGCGAAGGCGCGCCGCCCGTCGAGGGCTTGGCCGTTCCTGGCCGTCGCCCTCGCCTTCCTCGTCGTGCTCGCATCGCCGCGCGCCGGCGCCCAGACGGGCGCTGCCGCCGCCGCGACCCCCTCAGCCTCCACGACCCCCTCGGCCTCCGCGGCCCCAGCAGCGTCGAGCACGGCCCCAGCAGCGTCGAGCGCGGCCCCGGCCTCGTCCGACGAGGCGCCGACCGAGGCAGCGGCGCCGCTCATCCCGAAGACCCCTGCGGAGGAGGCCGACGGCCTGCCGATCCACGAAATCACGGTCGTCGGAAATACGCGCGTCGCCACCGAGCGCATCCTCGACTACCTGCGCTTGAAGCCGGGGATCACCTTCTCGGCGACCACGTTGTCGCGCGACGTCCGCGAGCTCTGGGGCTCGGGGCTGTTCGCCTCGATCGAGGTCGAGCTCGATCGCCGCGACGACGGCTCGGTCGATCTGCGCTTCCGCGTGGCCGAACGCCCCAACGTGAAGCTCGTGGTGTTCGAGGGCAACAAGGCCATCGAGTCCGACAAGCTCCGCGAGGAGATCGAGATCAAGGAGAACACCGTCCTCAGCGAGCCCGCCGTGCGGCGCAGCGTGCAGAAGCTGAAGGACAAGTACGCCGAGAAGGGCTACTTCCTCGCCGAGATCACCAGCGAGATCGTCCCCGAGAAGGACAACGAGGCGACGGTCAAGTTCGTGATCAAGGAGGGGCTGGAGGTCTCGATCAAGAAGATCACCTTCGTCGGCAACTACCACGTGTCCGACGACGAGCTGAAGAGCGTGATGCTCTCGGCGCAGGGTGGCTTCCTCGGCCTCGGCTCCGGCGCGACCTACCGCAAGGACGTCTTCGAGCGCGACGTCCTGATCCTTCAGGCCCTCTACTCCGACAAGGGCTACCTCGCGATCCAGGTGCAGACGCCGCGCGTCATGCTCACCCCCGACCGCGACGGCATCGAGGTCACGATCGTGATCGAGGAGGGGCCCCAGTTCACGGTCAAGAAGTTCGACATCTACGAGCTCGACGCCGACGGCAAGCCGGTCGAGCCGCTCGGCGGGCGCAAGAAGGTCCGCTCGCTCGTGAACGTCAACCCGGGCGACGTCTTCAACCGCGCCGCGCTCGTGAAGGACCTCACGGCCGTCAAGACGCTCTATCACGACGCCGGCTACGCGGCGGTCGAGGCCGATCCGCAGACGCACCTCGACTTCGAGAAGCGCGAGGTCGAGATCAGCGTGCCGATCAAGCGCGGCCCCAAGGTCCGCATCGGCCGCATCGAGGTGAAGGGGAACTCGAAGACGAGCGATCGCGTCATCCGGCGCGAGATGACCGTCGTCGAGGGGCAGCTGTACAGCGAGACCGGCCTCGAGGAGTCGCGCCGCCGCGTCTTGGCGCTCGGCTTCTTCGAGCGCGTCGACGTCACCACCGAGAAGGGGGCGTCGCCCGACACGATCGACGTCTTCTTCGAGGTCGGCGAGCGACCGACCGGCACCTTCCAGGTCGGCGCGGGCTTCTCGTCGATCGAGTCGTTCATCGCCACCGCGCAGGTGCAGCAGGCGAACCTCTTCGGCCGCGGTCAGTCGCTCTCGCTGCAGGCGCAGGTCTCCGGGCTCCGTCAGCTCATCGATCTGCGCTTCTTCGAGCCCTACCTGTTCGAGTCGGACTGGTCGGCGTCGATCGACCTCTACGACCGTCTGATGCTCTACGACGCGTTCTCGCAGACCTCGATCGGCGGCGCGATGACCCTCGGCTACCCGATCATCATGCCTTGGCTGCGCGCTTCGCTGACGTACACCGCGGAGCACGTGACGATCGACACGTCGCAGGCGAGCACGTTCTTCGGGGTCGCGGCGCCGAGCATCATCTTCTTCCAGCGGCTGCCGCTCGCGAACGTCTTCCAGAGCGGCTTCCTGTCGTCGCTGCGCGCCACGCTGCTCTACGACACCCGCAACGACCGCCTCTTCCCGACCAACGGCGTGTTCATCCAGGCGTCCTCCGAGCTCGCGAGCCACTATTTCGAGTCGAGCAACGAGTTTCTGCGCCACCGCCTGACGGCGCGCTTCTATTACAACCTCGGCGACAACTGGGTCATCAAGCTCAACACCGAGTGGGGCTACGTGACCTCGCCGAGCACCGCGGGCGTGCCGATCTTCGCGCGCTTCTTCCTCGGGGGCATCTTCGACGTCCGCGGCTTCTTGCTGCGATCGATCGGCCCGCGCCTGCCGCTCTACAACGCGACGGACCCGAACTCGGCGCCGATCCCGTACGGCGCGAACATCGGCGGCAACATGCAGGCCTACGGGAACCTCGAGCTCGAGTTCCCCATCATCGACAAGGTCGGCATCCGCGGCGTCATCTTCCTCGACGCCGGAAACACCTGGAACACCGAGCAGCTCTATTGCAGCGCGTCTCGGGGCGCGCCGATCGACCCCGTCATCGACCCCTGCAGCCAGAACCTCCTGAGCCTGCGCACCTCGTACGGCGTCGGCGTCCGCTGGTTCTCGCCGCTCGGCCCGCTGCGCTTCGAGTGGGGCTTCCCGTTCAAGCCGCTCCCGTACGAGCAGCACAGCGACTTCGAGTTCACCATCGGCAACTTCTTCTGACCCGAGATC
>JAJXTK010000702.1 GCA_021783935.1 Myxococcales bacterium
GCCCAATCCGCGCGGCGGCAACGGTCGCGAAGGCGTAGCGAGACGCCGCGGCCCGCTGCCCGGCGTGGCGGGGCGCGCCTGCCCGATGCGGCGCCAACGCGCAAGGCGGGGGGCGCGGGGTACGTTCGGGCGAGTGCACACGCGCAGGCCACGCTTGCCGCCGAAGGGCACGGTGGCGAGCTGCCCCGCCGACAGCGGCAGCTCCCCCTCGTCGCTCGTGAGCACCCCCTGCCCTTCGAGCACGAAGGAGAACCCCTGGTTGTCCTCCTCGTGCGGCGGGATGCCTTGCCCCGGCTCGAGGCAGATCAGCACGACCTTCGCGCGCTCGTCGCGGTGGAGGATGCGCGGGGCGAATTTCGTGTCGAAGCCGATGCGCGCGCGGACGTCGTGGCCGGGCATGTCGGCGAGCGTGCGGCGGAGCGGCGCGCTCCGCCATGCGCGAAGTCATGCCGGTCCGTCGAGCTCACCGATGCAGCCAGAGCCGCAGCGTCGCGAGCAGCTGCTCGGTGTCGACCGGTTTTGCGAGGTAGTCCGACGCGCCCGCCTCGAGGCACTTCTCGCGGTCGCCCTTCATCGCCTTCGCGGTCAGCGCGACGATCGGCAAGCGCCTGAGCGAGAGCTGCTCGCGGACGAGCTGAATGGTCTGATAGCCGTCCATCTCCGGCATCATGATGTCCATCAGGACGATCGCGATGTCGGCGTCGGACTCGAGGGTCGCGAGCGCCTCGCGCCCCGTCTGCGCGGCGATGACCCCCATGCCGTGGCGCTCGAGGACGCTCCCGAGCGCGAAGATGTTCCGCACGTCGTCGTCGACGACTAGCACCTTGCGCCCCCGAAGATCGTCGTCCGAGCGGTGCAGCCGCTCGAGCATCCGCTGCTTCTCCGGGGGGAGCTCGGCGATCGTCCGATGGAGGAAGAGCGCCGTCTCGTCGAGCAGGCGCTCCGGCGACTCGACCCCCTTCAGCACGACCTTGCGCGCGAGCTCCCGAAGCCTCGCGTCATCCTCCGCCGAGAGCTCGGCTCCCGTGAACACGACGACGGGCACGTCCGACACGCTCGGATCGTCGCGCAGCTGGCCGAGCAGATCGAAGCCGGAGATGTCCGGCAGGCGCAGATCGAGCACCACGCAGTCGAAGGGTGCCTCGTGGAGCAACCTTAGCGCCTCGGCGCCCGTCGCGGCGGAGACGATCTCGACGTCGTCGTGGACGAGCAGCGCGTCGATGCTCAGGCGTTCGGTCTCGTCGTCCTCGATGACCAAGAGCCGCTTCAAGTGCGGCGCCGCGAAGCGCTTCAGGCGCTCGAGCGCTGCCTCGAGAGCCTCGGCCGTCGCGGGCTTGCCCACGAAGGAGAAGGCGCCGTGTGCGAGCCCGTGCTGCCGATTCTCGTCGAGCGTCACGATCTGGACGGGGATGTGCCGGATCGCCGTGTCGCGCTTGAGGTGGCTGAGCACCGACCACCCGAGCATGTCGGGGAGCGAGATGTCGAGGGAGATGGCCGTGGGATGCAGCTCGCGCGTGAGCTCCAGCGCCTCGATCCCGCGGCGCGCGATCACCACCTTGAAGCCGACGCGGCGCGCGACGTCGGCGAGTATCCGCGCGTAGCTCGCGTCGTCCTCGACGATCAGCAGGCTCGTGTCGCCTTCACGCAGCTCCTCTCGATCGTCGGTGACCTCTTCGACGGCGGCGTCCGGGACACGCGCGACGTGCGCAGGCGCGGGCGACCTCGGCGCGGAGTCGCGCAAGGCGTCTCGGCCGGGCAGCGCGGGACCGGCGTACCGGAGTGGCACATATAGCGTGAAGTTGCTCCCCCGCCCGGGGCTGCTCTGGAGATGAATCTCGCCCCCGAGCAGATTGGCAAGCTCGCGACTGATGGCGAGTCCAAGGCCGGTACCACCGTACTTCCGGCTCGTGCCCGCGTCGGCCTGCTGAAAGGCTTCGAAGACGCTCTTCTGCTTCTCGGCGGCGATGCCGATGCCCGAGTCGGTGACCTCGAAGGCCACCACGGAGTCCACGGAGCCGAGCACCGGATGCTCGGAGGACCAGCCGGTCCGCGCCGGCGCGACGCGCAGGCGCACGCCTCCGTGCTCGGTGAACTTGAACGCGTTCGAGAGCAGGTTCTTGAGCACCTGCTGCAGGCGCTTGGCGTCGGTCGTGAGGCTGCGGCCGAGCCGCGGATCGATCTCGACCTCGAAGCCGAGCTTCCGGTTCTCGGCCTCGTGGCGGAACGGGCGCGCGACGGACTCGATGAGGCTGTTGAAGGCGACTTCCGCGGCCTCGACCGTCACGGTGCCGGACTCGATCTTCGACAGATCGAGGATGTCGGTGATCAGATTGAGCAGGTCGGTGCCCGCGCCGTGGATCGTGCGCGCGAACTCGACCTGCTTCGGGGTGAGGTTCTGCTCGTGGTTCTCGCTCAGCTGCTGGCCGAGGATCAGGATGCTGTTGAGCGGCGTGCGCAGCTCGTGGGACATGTTCGCGAGGAACTCGGACTTGTATTTCGACGTGAGCGCGAGCTCGCCGGCCTTCTCCTCGAGCGCGCGGCGCGCCTGCTCGATCTGCTGGTTCTTGCGCTCCACCTCGGCGTTCTGCTCCGCGAGCTGCTGCGCCTTCTGCCCTAGCTGCTCGTTCGTCGCCGTGAGCTCCTTCTGCTGCCCTTGCAGCTCCCCGGCGAGCGTCTGCGACTGCACCAGCAGCGCCTCGGTCTGCATCGTCGCCTCGATGCTGTTGAGCACGATGCCGATGCTGCTCGTGAGCTGATCGAGGAAGGCGAGGTGCGACGTGGTGTAGGGGCTCAGCGAGGCGAGCTCGATGACCGCCTTGACCTGCCCCTCGAAGAGCACCGGCAACACGATGATGTTCCGCGGCAGCGCCGTGAACAGGCCCGAGCCGACGCGCACAGCGTCCGCCGGCACGTCGGTGATGAGGATGCGTCGCTTCTCCGCGGCGCACTGCCCGACGAGCCCCTCGCCGAGGCGTCGCACCGGCGGATGGCCGTTCTGGTGATCGTCGGCGTAGGAGGCGATCAGGCGGAAGGCGCTGCTCGGATCTCCTTCCTGGCCGCTGGTGCTTCGATAGATGACGCCGAGGTGCGCGCCGACGAGCGGTGCGAGCTCGGAGAGGAGCATCTGGCCCACGCGGATGAGATCGCGCTGTCCCTGCAGCATGCTCGTGAAGCGGGCGAGGTTCGTCTTGAGCCAGTCCTGTTCCGTGTTCCGATCGGTCGTGAGCCTCAGATTGCCAATCATCGTGTTGATGTTGTCTTTGAGCTCGGCGACCTCGCCGCGCTCCTGGA
>JAJXTK010000073.1 GCA_021783935.1 Myxococcales bacterium
AGGCCGAGGCGCCGCGCGTCGGGGCGGTCGAGCGCGTCGAGCTCGACGCGCGCGAGCTCGAGGACGCGGTGCTCACGCACACCTTCGAGAAGATCGAGACGGCCGACGAGCACCGCGGCGGCGCGCGCGAGCTCGACGGCGCCGACGAGCTCGACGATCAGCTCGAGGCGCTCGACGAGGTCGCGCTCGGCAAGGTGGTCCGCAGCGACGAGGAGGTCGAGTCGCTCTTGCACGCCGAGATCGATCTCGCCGCCGACGTGCCCGACGTCGCGACGATCGACGCCGGCGAGCACGGCATCCCGTACGACGAGTGGGACGCGAGGGCGCGCGGCTACCGCAAGGCGTGGTGCACGGTCTACCCGACGCCCCTCGGGCGTCGCGAGCCGCGCTGGGCGAGCGCCGCGCTCGCGCGAAACCGACTCGTCGTCGAGCAGGTGCTCCGCGAGGTGCGCATCCAACGCGCGCGCCTGCTGCCGCTCCGACGCCAGCGCGACGGCGAGCACGTCGACGTCGACGGGGTGGTGCGCCACCTCGCCGATCTGCGCGCCGGCCACGCCGACGCGCCGCGCCTGTACGCCCGCAAGGCCCGCCAGGCGCACCGGCTCGCGACCACCGTGCTCCTCGATCTGTCGCTGTCGTCGGACGCGTGGATCGCCGATCGACGCGTGCTCGACGTCTCGCGCGAGGCGGTGCTCGTGCTCGGGGAGGTCGCCGATCGCCTCGGCGACGAGGTGCGCGTGCTCGGCTTCGCGTCGCACACCCGCAATCGGTGTCGCGTCTTCGAGATCCGTCGGTGGGGGGAGCCGTGGTCGCTCGCCAAGGCGCGCCTCGGGGCACTGAAGCCGCAGGGCTACACCCGCATCGGGCCGGCGCTTCGCCACGCCGTCGAGGAGGTCTGCGTCCCCGAGGCGCGCCGTCGCCTGGTGCTGCTCGTGAGCGACGGCAAGCCGACCGACTACGATCGCTACGAGGGCGCGCACGGCGTCGAGGACGTACGCCAGGCGGTGCGCGAGGCGGCCCGACGCGGCGTCTGGGTGCACGGGTTGACGGTCGACACGATCGCGCGTGGGTACTTCCCCGCGATGCTCGGCGCGGGGCATTGGGAGATCCTCGCGACGATCGACCAGCTGCCGCGCGCGCTCGCGTCGGTGTGGGCGAGGATGTCGAGCGCCTAGCAGGCCGTCGAGAAACGGCCTGCGGGAACTGTGACAGACAGCAGGCCGTGTCGATCGCGCGGGAGATCGCGGCATGACCCGGCAGCGGTTCGGCTGGTCTCGGAGAAGCCCCACGGCCTGGTGGCGGCGCACCCCCGCGCTTTGGCGCAGCGCGCACAACGGCTCCGCAAAAGCCCTCTCGCGCGACGCGCGTCGGCTACTCTCGGACCGTGATCCGCCTGCCGACCGCCGCCGTCACCGCGCTCGGGGCTCGCCTACGCGAGCGAGGCTCGCGCAGCTCGCTGGTGCTGCCGCCGGGGCCGCACGGCGCCGACGACGCGCTCGACGCGCTCATCGCCGAGACGTACGGGCCGATCTGCGAGGCGATGTACCTCGTGATGGCCGCCGACGGGACCATCGCCGCCGCCGAGCGCGACGTCATCCGCGGCGCGCTGCGCGAGCTCGACGATCGCATCCGCACGCGGCACACCGAGACGATGCTCGCCGCCGCCGCCGAGGCGCTGGCGCGCGAGGGGTGGGAGGCGCGCCTGTCGGCGGTCGGCGTCGCGCTGGGCGACGACGCGACCCGCGCGGAGGCGACGCTGCTGCTCGGCGCCGCAGTCGCCTACGCCGACGGCGAGATCGCGGCGCAGGAGAGCGACGTGATGACGAGGCTGATGGCCTCGCTGAGCGTGTCGCCCGCGCGCATGCAGGAGCTGGTCTCGTCGCTCGAGCGCATCGACTCGGTGCTCGAGAGCGATCCGACCATCGACGCGACCGACGTCGTGGTCCACGCGGCCTTCCGCCTGCGCACGCCGGAGGACTTCGAGCGCCTCGCGGCGCGCACCGATCGCCCCGACGTGATGCTGGTGCTCCGACTGTACGCGTCGTTCGTACGCAGCGGCGACGACTGGCTCGAGCGCGCCGAGGCGACCCCGCGCTCGCTGTCGGGGGCGTGGGTCGGGGCGCTGCGCACGCTCGTCGACGCGCTGCCGGCCGGCCGCTCGCACAAGCTCGATGACCTGCGCGGGGCGCTGCGCCGCCTCGCGACCGCGCTCGAGACGCTCGATCGCGCGCCGGCGCTGCGCCCCTTGCTGACGGGGCCGCCGGGCGAGGTGCCGCCGGTCGTCGAGCTCGAGCTCGCGCTCACGCGCCTCGGGCAGATCGTCGGCCGCGCCCTCGCGCGCATCGGCGAGCAGCCAGGCACCGACCCGGTCCCGGGCCTGTTGCGAGCCGGCATCGAGGGGGCGGTGCAGGGCGGCGCGCGGGGCCGCGACGCGCTCACCGACGCCATCGATCAGACGATCGCCTGGGCCGCCAACGCGGTGCCGCGCGCGCTCGTGGCGGCCGTCGATCTGGTGATGCGCCACGTCGCGACCCTGCCGGTCGACGCGCCGATCGCGGCCCCCGCGACGCTGCCGTCGGAGCCGCCGCTCCCCGAGTGGGTGCCGAAGCACCGCGTGCTCGCGGGCTTCTACCTGCATCACCCCCTCGCCGCGGGCGGCACGGGCACCGTCTTCGTCGCGAGCCGCAGCGAGGAGCGCGACGATCCGAGCGCGCCGCGCTTCGCGCTCAAGGTCCCGCAGTACGACGCCGTCGCCGCGCGCGCGATCTCCGAGGCTGAGTTCCTCGCCGTCTTCAAGCAGGAGGCCGGCGCGCTGCTCGCCCTGCCCGATCACCCGAACCTCGCGGGCTTCGTGACGTTCGACGCGCGCGCGCGTCCGAAGCCCGTGCTCGTGATGGAGCTCATCGAGGGGATCGACGTCGACGTCGCGATGCAGCGCGGCGCTCTCGACGGCCGCAGCGTCGTCGCGATCCTCGACGGCGTGCTCGCCGGGCTCTCGGCCATGCACGCCGCCGGCCTCGGTCACCTCGACCTCAAGCCGCGCAACATCGTGCTCCGCGACGCGTCCGCCCCCGTGCTCGTCGACTTCGGCCTCGCCGGTCGCCACGTGCGCGTCGGTTGCGCCACGCCCGCCTACGCCGCGCCGGAGGTGTGGGGGCTCGAGGTCGAAGGGGGCACGCCCTCGCCGTTCGCAGCCGACGTCTACTCGTTCGGGTGCGTCGCCTACGAGCTGCTCTCGCGCCGCGAGCTGTTCGGCGGACCGCACGAGTACGCGATCATGGCCGCGCACGTGCAGCACGACGGCGGGCCTGCGGCCATCGAACGGCTGCGGCACGACCCCGAGCGGCGCGCGATCGGGGCCATGCTGAGCGCGTGCCTGCGCCGAAGCCCCAAAGACCGACCCGGCGTCGACGCCCTCCGCGCGGAGCTTCGGGCCTTGGCGCCCCGCATCGCCTCGCTCGGCTGGCCGTGTCTCTGAGCCGCTAGTTCGCCGCGCCGAATCGCCGACGAAGCCGATCGGCCGGGCATTCGTCCCTTCCTTCGAGTACCTCACCGCGCGCATCCGCCCCGCCGATCGCGAGACGATGCAGCGAACCTGGGAGGCGGCGCTCGCACCGGGCGGGCCGCCGTATCACGTGACGCTCCGGCCGATCGACGCGTCGGGGCGGCCGTGGATCATGGAGGCGCGCGGCGATTTGCGCAGGGACGACGCCGGCAAGGCGATCGGCATCTTCGGGACCGCGCAGGACGTCACCGAGCGAGAGCTTGCCGAGGAGCAGAGCCGCCAGAACGAGCAGTTCATCCGCAGCAACCCCGACACGGTCGACGAGGGGTTCATCGTCGTCGATCGCGACCTCCGCATCCTGACGGCGAACGACGCCTGCCTCCTCCAGGCCGGCCGGCGCCCCGACGACGTGCTCGGCATGCGCTGCTACGAGGCCCCGCGCGGCGAGCGCCACCCTCGCCACGAGCGCGAGTCGCTCTGCGCCGTGCGCGACCTCGTGCGGGATCGTGCGCAATCACGGCGGCGCCATCGACCTGCGCACCAAGCTCGGCGAGGCGCCCACCGTGGCGCGGGACGCCCCCTGACCGCGTGCGCGACCCTGACCGGCGCGGGCCTCAGAAGCGCCCGATCACCGTGAGGCCCGTCGTGGGGCCGGTCGTCACCTTGATCTCGAGCGACGAGACGCCAATGCGCTTGCCGGGCACCGTCACGAGCCACGTCGCGCCGATGCCCACGGCGGCGAACGCGAGGCTCGTGCTGGCGAACTTGAGATCGTCCCACGAGAGCAGGTGCGATCGCCCGTCCCCCTCGCACGTCATGAGCGCGCAGCTCGGGTGGAGGTCGCCGTAGAGGGCGCCGTTCTCCATCTGCGCGTTGGCCTGCAGGCGGAAGGCCGCCGTGTCGAGCGCGATGGCTGCGGCCCCGTCATCGACGAGCCCATAGCGGTGCCCGATCGGCTCGCGATGGCCGAGGAGGCCCGCACTGGGAGCGCCGTCGCTCGGCCCGGTCGATGCGTCGGAGGTCGAAGCCGCCCCGGCCTGCGGCTCCGCCTCGGCCGAGGCCACGAGGGCCACGGCGGCGAGCACGATCGACGGCAGGAGCAGAGGACGCATCGGGGCTCGGGTGGGTAGCTTGATAGCGCGCGCCGGGAAACGGTCGAGCGCGGCGTTCGGGTGAGATTCCGTCGGGGCTCGACGAGCCTCGCAGCGCACCGGGGCACGGTCGGCCGGAGCCTACGCGCGGCGACGCCCGCGGGCCCAGTTTTCCCTCGGCTCGACGCCCCCTCCCCGTACGCGGCGCGGCGACGACACGGAGCACCGCACACGCCTGCTCGTCGGTCGGGCCCTCGCTCCGAGCGCCGACGATCGAGGGCAGGCCGCGGCGTGCGCGCATGTCGGCCCGACGGCGAGCGCGTCCGACTCATTTTTCGAGAGGCGCGCGACAGCGACGCGGGATTGCTCCGACGACACCGGATCGACGGCCGACTTCCAGTGACGCGTCGATCGACGGATCGACTGGAATTTACGTGCAATAGTGCCGATCGCTGACGTGCGCTCGAGCGCGCGCAGGTGCGCGTCGGCCGGAGTCCGAGAATGGCTGTGGCGCACTCGCTCGCCCTTTCGGACGCGTTCAGGGGCTCTACGTAGCAGGCATGATCGGACCTCGAGCCAGCGGCCTCTCCGCCTCCGTGATGCCTCGTTCCACGCGCCTGCTGCGCTCCACCGTGGCCCTCTTCGCGATCGCGTCCGTCGGCATCGCGTGCAGCGCCGCCGACAGCACGGCGAGCTCCGATCCTGCGACCGCGAGCACCGGAACGGCCAATCCCCTCGTCGGCTTCGAGCACGGTCGGGAACACCTGCCGTTCGGCTCCGCCTCGTCGGCGGCGACCGCCACCGCGCCCACCAGCACCGCGACCGCCCCTGCCCCCACCAGCACCGCGACCGCGACCGCGCCTGCCCCGACGTCGACGACCGCGCCCGCCCCGACGTCGACGACCGCGCCCGCCCCGACGTCGACGACCGCGCCCGCCCCGACGTCGACGACCGCGCCTGCGCCGACGTCCACGACCGCGCCTGCGCCGACCGGGACGCTCAAGAGCCTCTACGTGACCTTCTACGGCTGGCCCGACAACTCGCCGCCAGGGCCGGGAATTGCCTACCCGGGGCTCCATTCGCAGGCGGGTGGTACTGGCAGCTACGCCGATCCGATCACCTTCGCGACCGACGCGAGCGAGTTCGCCCCCGGCACGATCCTCTACGTCCCGTTCATCGAGAAGTACGTGATCATGGAGGACGGCTGCACCGAGTGCAGCGCCGACTGGTCACGGGGCAAGTGGCACATCGACATCTGGATGAACAGCAACGGCTCGTACGGCAGCCAGGTGCTCGCGTGCGAGGACAACTGGACGCAGAGCACGGCGCAGGTCGAGATCGACCCGCCGTCGAATCGGCCGGTCACGCTCCCGCCGCTGTTCGACACCAGCACGGGCGTCTGCCGCACGTCGCCCTGATCGCGTGTCGGACGCCATGGCGGCGCATCGGGCTCGCCCGTCACGCGCCGGCGAGCCAGATTCGACGCCCACGCGGGGGGAGCGATCCTAACGGATGAGGCACGGCCCATGCACGCCAGGCCGCGCCATGCGCCCGGGCCCACAGCAAGCACCGCGATTTCGCCGGAAGCAGCGAACGTCCGTTCGCGCCGGCGCAATCGCGGCGACACTCCCTGCGTCGTTCGCGACGCTTCTTTTTGCGTCCGCGCCGCGAGCGTGGGCGGCGGATGCGACGAGCGCGCCGCCCAGCCAGAATCACCCGCCGGCGTGGCAAGACGAGATGGACTACGAGCGCTCGATCCGGAGCGACGAACAGCTGGTCATGCACGTCGTGGTGAACGACCCCGACAGGGACCGTCTGCGCATCGAGGCCGTGGGCGCCCCCGCAGGCATGCGCATCGTCGGCAACGAGGTGCAGCCCGGCAAGGTCGACGTCGAGCTCGTCTGGCGCCCGCGCGGCGGCGACACCGGCCGTCACGAGCTCACGCTCACGGCGTCGGACGGGCAGAGCACGATCACCAAGACGATCGCGATCAGGGTCGAGGAGGAGTGGCAGAGCTACTTGCTCCCCGGTCTGCAGTACTCGGCCTACGTCCCCTCGGCGCACGATACCTGGGGCGCATTCCAGGGCGTCTCGGCGGAGATCCTCGTCGCCTCGTGGATCCACCGTAACGAGAACCGAGGGCCGAGCCACGGGCGCGTCTACGTCGACATGGACGTGCTCAAATCGAGCAACGCGAGCCTCGGCGCGGCGTTCGACTTCTCGCTCGGCTTCGATCTGTCGATCGAGCGCGACCCGATGCGGCGCTACCTCGTGCCCTATTTCGGGGTCATGGCCGGACGCGTGCTCCAGGCCGATCTGCCGAACAGCGGCTTTACGCACGTGACGCCGCTGCTCGGCGTCTACCTCTACGCCGATCGCAACGTCTTCGTGCACGGCTCGCTCGGCTACGTACTGCCGATCAGCGCGCAGACGTTCGACACGCTCCGCGGCGTGCGCGGGGTCTTGGGCGTGGACTTCTCGCTCTGGTAGCCGGGCGGCGTGCGCCCCGAGCACCGAGCCGTCGCGGCGCGCCCCGCCGAGGCCGCGGGCGATGCGGGGACGACGGCGCCAGCGGTGGCGGGCGGCTTCGGGCGCGCGCACACGTCGAGGACCCCCGGCGACCCATCGCAGGGCTCCGCGTTCCCGTTCTGACGCGCCATCACCCCGCGAGCGTCTCTTCGAACAGCGCGACCAGCGCCTGCCAGTGGCGCTCGGCGGCCGCGGCGTCGTAGACGGGCGTGTCGCGGAACACCCAGCCGTGCTTGGCTGGATACGTCTCGACCCGGTGATCGACCTGGGCGCTCGCGAGCGCCTCCTCGAGGCGGGCCTTCATGTCGTCCGGGAACGACGAGTCCTCGATCGCGCCGGCGACGTAGACCTTCGCCCTGATGTGCCCTGCCAGTCGATGGGGGCTGTCGGGGTCGTCGCTCGCGAGGCGTCCGCCGTGGAAGGACGCGCAGGCCGCGATGCGATCGGGGTAGGTGCCCGCCGCGATCAGCGCCATTCGGCCCCCCATGCAGTAGCCGGTGACGCCGACGCCGCCCGGGCGCACGTCGGGCTGCGCGGCGAGGAAGTCGAGGAACGCGCGCGTGTCGGACATGACGTTCGCCGACGAGGCGGGGCCGAAGAACTTCTCCATCAGCACCTTGCGCTTCTCGGGCACGCTGAAGACCGTGTACGGATCCATCGGCTCGTAGGGGCCCGAGCGATAGAAGAGGTCGGGCAGCAGCACGAAGTAGCCGTGCGTCGCGAGGCGCGCGCCGAGCTCGATCACGGCGGGGCGGATGCCGAGGCCGTCCATGAAGACGAGCGCGCCCGGCCAACGGCCGACCCCGCTCGGACGAAACACGTAGCTCGGACACCTGCCGTCGCGCGTCTCGATCTCGACTCGATCCATGGCCAGTGCGCCCTCCTCGGCGACGACCGACGGCTCCGCGCCGCGCGCTGCTCGCCGACCCGCGGCGAACGGCGCGCTGCCGGCGGACATTCCCGCGACGGCGAGGCGCGCGGCTCACCCGCGGCTGTGCGTGCTCTTGTAGCGGACCAGCGCCGGGGTCTCCTCGTCGCTCATCCACGCGCGCATCGCGGGCACGACCTCCTTGTCCCAGCCCGGCCCGAGGCGCGCCACGAGGAACTCGCGATAGAGCGACTCGATCGCCCCCTCGACCTCCTCGATGAGCTGCATGCGCTCGTAGAAGGGGTCGTCGCCGTCCCCCTTGAGGAGCGCGGGGATCTTGACCCCCGAGAGCGACAGCCCGTCGGCGTCGAGCGTGAGCGCGAAGTCCTGCTCGTCGCGGCGGAGCGCGATCTTGGCCTTGGTCGGCAGCTTCCCTTGGCGGAGCGCCTCGCGCGCCTCGGGGCCGCCGCTCGGCGCGACGCCGGCCAGCGTCGCCTTCTCCTTGCCCGCCTCGGTGAGCGCCTCGAGCACCAGGCTCCGCTCGAGCCACAGCTCGCACTCGCCAAAGCCCTCGATCGAGAGCTTCTGCTCGAAGGTCTCGCTCTGAAACCAGAGCCACGTGAGGAACTCGCGCCCGAGGAACCTGCGCGTCTCGATCGACTCGGCGAGCGAGGGGCCCTGGCTCGACTCCCCCTCCTCGTCGCCCTCGCGCTGCAGCCGGGCGTCCAGCGCGTCGAGCGCGGTCGAGTCTTCCTTCTTGGTGCGCGCCATCAGGCGACCTCCGCCGCGCGGCGCGCGCCCCGGTGGTGGAACGCGGTCGGCTCGACCTCGGCGAGCGCGCGCTCGAGCCCCTTCGGCAGCTCGACGGCGATGCCGGTGATGTACGGGCCCGCCGGCAACAGGCGCAGCTGGAAGGTCTTCTCGAACAGCTCGTGGAAGTGCTCGACGACGAGCTTCGACTTGCCGAAGAGGCGCAGCTCGCGCGTCGCGAGGTTCCACGTGAAGTCGGCCGTCTTGGTCGTCGGCTCGCCGTCGCGCCGCAGCTTCCTCTCGACCGCCTCGCGCAGCTCCGCCTTCTCGGCGCGCGAGATGCGCTCTTTGTTGGTCTTCTGCCGGTAGACGCGCTCGGCGGCCGCCATCTTGGCCTTCACGAGCGAGGAGGGGAACTTCCAGCGATCGATGCGCAGCGCGAGGTTCAGATAGCTGCCGAAGAAGACCCCCTCGGAGCGGAAGGAGACCTCGTCGTCGAACGGGCGCTCGATCGGCATCCAGCCGACCGACGCGTCGTCCTCGTCCTCGGGCGTGAGCGGCTTGAACGCCCGCGCGCGGACGCGCGCGAGAAAGCGCTGGTGCACGTCGTCGGGGAGCGCGCCGCGCACGTGGAACTTCGCGTAGCCGATCGAGCCTTTGAGGACGCCCACGGGCGCGTCTTCAGCGCGCCCGCCCGCGGGCGGCAAGCCGCACGCCGCGCTGGCCGCCGCGCGCGCACGGCTCTAGGGACCCAAGCCATGGCGGCGATCTTGGACGAGCTGGTGCGGCTGCTCACGCTCGAGCGCATCGAGGAGAACCTCTTCCGTGGCCAGTCGCAGGATCTCGGCTGGGGCGCGGTGTTCGGCGGGCAGGTGCTCGGGCAGGCCCTGTCGGCCGCGGTGCAGACGGTGCCGCAGGAGCGCCACGTCCACTCGCTGCACGCCTATTTTCTGCGATCGGGCGACGTGCAGCGGCCCATCGTCTACGACGTCGATCGCAGCCGAGACGGCGGCACCTTCAGCACGCGGCGCGTGGTCGCGATCCAGAACGGGCAGCCGATCTTCAACATGGCCTGCTCGTTCCAGAGCGACGAGCAGGGCTTCGCGCACCAAGACCCGATGCCGAGCGCGCCGGACCCCGAGGCGTTGCTCACCGAGCAGCAGCGGGTCGCCGCGCACGCGGAGCGGCTCCCCCAGCCGCTGCGAGAGCGCGCCGTCGCGGAGCGGCCGTTCGAGATCAAGCCGGTCGAGCCGCAGGACGATCCGTTCCGGCCGCAGATGCGCCCGCCCCAGCGCATGATCTGGCTGAAGACGATCGAGCGCCTGCCCGACGACCCCGCGCTGCATCGCTACCTGATGGCCTACGCCTCCGACTACGCGTTCGTGGCGACGTCGCTCCTGCCGCACGGCGTGACGTGGCTGACGTCGGGCATGCAGGTCGCCTCGCTCGATCACGCGATGTGGTTCCACCAGCCGTTTCGCGTCGACGAGTGGCTCTTGCACGTGATGGACAGCCCGGTGGCCCACGGCGGACGAGGGCTCGTGCGCGGGCGCATCTTCACGCGCGACGGGCGCCTGGTCGCCTCGACGGCGCAAGAAGGGCTCATCCGGATGCGCGAGGAGGGCTGAGACGACGCCCGTTCGACGGGAGCCCGATTCGTGGGAGACTCGCGCCTCGCGATCGGCGAGGCCGGTCGCCTTCGACCCTGCGAGAGGCCACGATCATGAGCGACCGCCCCGACGAACCCCCCCGCGCGTCCACGACCCCCTTCACGCCGATCGATCAGCACCTCTTCGAGTCGCGCACCGTGTTCGTGAACGGCGAGGTCGACACCGACCTCGCGCAAAAGGTCAACCGGCAGCTGCTCGCCCTCGAGCGCGTCGATCGCAAGGCGCCCATCGTCCTGTGGATCAACTCCCCCGGCGGCGAGATCTACTCGGGCTTCTCCATCTACGACACCGCGCGCTTCATCGAGCCGCGCGTCATCACGATCAACGCCGGCCTCGCGGCGAGCATGGGCTCGGTCATCGCGCTGTGCGCGGAGAAGCAGGATCGCCTCTCGCTGCCCAACGCGCGTTTTCTGATCCATCAGCCGCTCATCTTCGGCGTCATCCGCGGCCAAGCGAGCGATCTCGAGATCCACGCCAAGGACATCATCGAGCTCAAGCACAAGATGCACCGCCTGTACGCCGAGCGGACGGGCATCCCCGAGGCGCGCTACGTGGAGCTGATGGAGCGCGATCGCTGGATCGATCCGGGCGAGGCGATCGAGCTCGGGCTCATCGCGAAGGTCGTCGAGAGCCGCAGCGCCCTCGACGCGATCGTCAACGGCGCCTCGTAGGCGGCTCAACCCGCGCGGCGCGCCAAGCGCGCGATCGCCGCGCGGTAGCGGGGCGGATCGGCCGGATAGAGCGCGACGTGGCGCGCGCCGACGAAGGACACCTCTTCGATCTCGATCCCCGCGCGCCGCTCGCGCTCGATCCAGGCGCGCACGTCGCGCGCCGGCACGAGCGGATCGTCCTCGCCGAAGAGGAACAGGTGCGGGCAGCGCGGCTGCTCGCGCGCGACGCGCTCGCCCGCGCTCGCCATCGCGCGCACCGCGGCGGGGAAGAGGAGCTGGTAGCCGAGGAACGCCGCGCCGAGCAGCGGCGTCAGCACCGGCACGCGCTCGCGCGGGCCGAGGTGGAGCGCGCGAGCAGCCGCGGGGGTGGTGCCGAGCGCGAAGCGGCGCGCGAAGTCCAGGGGCCCCTGCACGTTCCAGAGCCCCGGCGAGGAGTCGAGGATCACGCCAGCCACGCGATCGCGCGCGCGTCGGCCCGCCTCGCTCGCCGCGAGGGCGTCGAGCAGCGCCGCCCAGCCGAGGAACCCGTTGTCGCTGAACAGGTGCACGAGCAGCGGCCGATCGTCGCCGGCGAGATCCCGCGCGACGGGCGCGAGCGCTCGCGCGTAGGCGTCGCGCCGCACGAGGCCGTCGACGGTGCGCGGGATCACGCTCGTCGTGACCAGACCGAGCCCCCGGTGGAGCCGCTCGTAGGCTGCGAGCTGCGGGAGGGTCGCCATCCCCCAACCGATGAGCAGCGCGCGCTCGGCACCCACGCCCGCAGCGTATCGCGAGCGCCTCGGGATCGCGCTCGCCGTGTGCGACGAGCTGCCGCCTCTGGCTACGAGCGACGACTGTAGCCTTATCGTCGATACGGAATTTCGTGGGGGCGAGTGCCGAAGGCGCGCACCGTCGCGCAGGCTCGGCCGCTTTCGATCGGCGGGCGCGGGGAACAGACCCCTTTCATGACCCGAGCTCGCAGCGAGGCGTTGGCCCTGGCGGCGCTCCCCTACGCCGCCGTCGCCATGATCCTGTCGTACGCCGCACGCGAACGCTGGGGCGCGCACGAGGAGCCGTCGAGCGCCGCGCCGCCGCCGTCGGTGGGCGTGACGCTCGCAGCGGAGACGGGCGCAAACGAGGATGAGCCCGTGGACGCCGCGCCGCCACGGCCGCGGCGTGACGCCGGACGGCGATGAGCGCGCGCGCCGCGCTCCGTGGCCGGGCTTTACGGTGCACGCTCAGCCGTGCGGCTCGTCCCGGCGCCGCTCTGCGCGTCGCGCGTCGGCCACGAACGCGAGCCCCTGCGCGTTGAGCTCGATGTCGAGCGCGAGCAGGCGGTAGTCCTCGGCGCCGAAGCGCGGCGCCTCCTCGGCGATGGCGGCCCGCCAGGCGTCGGCGAGGCGCGCCTCGATCTGCGCCGGGCTCTGCTCGGTGCGCGACGCCTCCTCGACCCACCCCTCGGCGCGATCGATGAAGCGCCTCAGCTGCGCGGCGATCACCGGCGCGTCCTCGTAGGCGCCGAAGTGGGTCGGGCAGACGAACCGCTCGCCGAGCGAGAGGACCTTGTCGAGGCTCTTGTGCGCCTCCTCGGCGTGAAAGCCGGTGGGGCTGGTCGAGGGGATCGCGAAGCGGCCGTGCGCCTGCAGCGCCGGGTAGACCAGGCCGAAGGTGTCGCCGCCGTAGACGGTCTCGACCGCCGGATCGTCGACGATGAAGTGGTGGAAGGCGTGGCCGGCGGTGTGCCACGCGGTGAGCGTCGCGTCGCCGAGCTCGAAGCGCTCGCCGTCGCCGAGCGCCCGCACGCGCTCCTTCGGGATCGGCTCGATCGTGCCGTAGAGCGCGCGGAAGCGATCGGCACCGTAGACCGCCGTGGCCCCCTCGATGAGGCGCCGCGGATCGATGAGGTTCTTCGCCGTGCGAGGGTGGGCGAGGAGCGTCGCGTTCGGACACGCGGCGAGCAGCGCACCGGCACCGGCGGCGTGGTCGAGGTGAGCGTGCGTGACCACGACCCAGCGAACCTGGTTCGGGCTTCGGCCGTGGCGCGCGAGCGCCTCGAGCAGCCTCGGCAACGCATGCGCCGTGTGCGCCTCGATGAACGCGCACTCGTCGCCGGCGAGTCGCAGATAGCAGGCCGTGAAACCGGGGGTGACGTCCGCGTCGACGGTGATGCGCTCGTGTGGGCTCATGATCGAATGTTATGGGCTGGTGACGAGCGGGGGCGCTACCGTTCGAGCATGACGCCGACCGAAGCCTTCGAGCACGCGCGGCAGGTGCTCCTGCAGAACCGCGACGACCTCGAGCGCGCGCGAGCGGAGTTCCGTTGGCCCGCGCTCGACGAGTTCAACTGGGCCTGGGACTGGTTCGACGTCCTCGCGAGGCGCACCTCGCGCGACGCGCTGGTGATCGTGAGCGAGGCGCACGGCGTCAGCCGCGCGACGTTCGCCGAGCTCGCCGAGCGCTCGACGCGCCTCGCCCGCTGGCTCTCCGACCACGGCGTCGCCCGCGGCGATCGCATCCTCGTGATGCTGAGCAACGTGCAGCCGCTCTGGGAGACGATGCTCGCCGCCATGCGCCTCGGCGCGGTCGTCATCCCGGCGACGACCCAGCTCACCGAGTCCGACGTCGACGATCGCATCGTGCGCGGCGAGGTCCGCCACATGGTGACCGACACCGAAGGCGCCAAGAAGCTCCGGGCGCCCGAGCGCCTCACCGCCCGCCTCGCGGTCGGCGGCGCGCCTTCGTTCACGACCTACGCCGAGGCGCTCTCGGCCCCGGCCTCGCTCGCGCGCGTCGCCACGCGCGCCGACGATCCGCTGCTCCTCTACTTCACCTCGGGCACCACGGCCAAGCCGAAGCTCGTGCTGCACACGCACCAGAGCTATCCGGTCGGCCACCTGTCGACGATGTACTGGCTCGGGCTGCGCGAGGGGGACGTGCACCAGAACGTGAGCTCGCCGGGCTGGGCGAAGCACGCCTGGTCGAGCTTCTTCGCCCCGTGGAACGCGGGGGCGACGGTCCTGGTGCACGACGCGCCGCGCTTCGCGGCGCAGCGAACGCTCGAGGTCCTGCGCGAGCACGGCGTGAACACCCTCTGCGCGCCGCCGACCGTCTGGCGCATGCTGATCCTCGAGGCTCTCGGCGAAAAGCCAGCCGCGCTCCGCGAGCTCGCGAGCGCCGGAGAGCCGCTGAACCCCGAGGTCATCGAGACGGTGCAGCGCGCGTGGGGGATCACCATCCGCGACGGCTACGGCCAGACCGAGACCACCGCGCAGGTCGGCAACCCGCCGGGCTTCGCCGTCGAGCTCGGGTCGATGGGCAAGGCCCTGCCCGGCTACGACGTCGTGCTGCTCGATCACGAAGGGCACGAGGTCGACGAGGGGGAGGTCGCGCTGCGCCTGTCGCCGCGCCCCGCGGGGCTCATGCGCGGCTACCTCGACGATCCCGAGCGCACCGAGGCGGTGATGGCCGGCGGCTACTACCGCACGGGCGACGAGGCGCGCCGCGACGAGCGGGGCTACGTCCACTTCGTCGGCCGCGGAGACGACGTCTTCAAGAGCAGCGACTACCGCATCAGCCCTTTCGAGCTCGAGAGCGTGCTC
>JAJXTK010000074.1 GCA_021783935.1 Myxococcales bacterium
GTCGACGGCACCGACCGCCTCCGCGAGCGCCCCGGCCCACGCATCGCCCTCCGCGTCGGTCGCTCCCCGCGCGCCGAAGCCGGCCGCGTCGACCGCGCGGTAGGCTCAGGGGGCGGGCCGTCGCCGCGCGAGGCGCGGCAAGGCGAGGGCGCCGAGCTCCTTGCGAAGCTCGCTCCACGGGCGCCGCCGCGCGCGCATGGCGGGACAGGCCTTGGTGTCCCAGCCGGCGACGATCGCGTCGGCCTCGGCGAGCGCCTTCTTCGCGTCGACGCCGAGCACGCGCGCGAAGACGGCGACGATCGCGGCGTCCTGAACGACCTCGCGCGGACAGTGCTTCTTGCGATCCTTCGCGGGGGTCTTGGCGAGCGCCTTTGCGTCGGCGCGCACCTCGGCGAGTCCGGCGCGGTACCACGGCTCGAAGCTCGCGAGATCGCGGGCGAACGCCGCGCCGTCCCAGCTCTCGAGGCCGACGACCACCAGCGCCTCGCCGTCTTCCCCCTCGGGCACGCGCGCCGGCTCGCAGCCGTCGCAGAGCGGGATCTGCGCGAGCTCGACGGCGAAATCGGGGACGCGATCGCCGTCCACGTCGCCCATGGAGGCGGGGTGCGCGGGGCCGAGCGCCTCGACGAACGCGCCGCGCTTCGCCTCGAAGCTGCGCGCGCGCGGCCACTCGCAGAGCGGGGCGCAGCTCTGCGACTCGACCACCGCGAAGCGACGCGCGTCGCCGGCGAGCGCAGGGAAGGGCTCGCCCTGCACGATCGAAAGGCGCGCTGGGGTGCCGTCGATCGCGATCGCCGTCGGCTGCGCGACGCCCACGAGCGAGACGCGCACCGGCGCCGCGGCCTCGTCGAGCTCCAGGGCGGCGACGTCGCTCGCGAGCAGGTCGACGCGCCTGTGGAGCGCGAGCCCTCGGGCGCGCGCGCGAGAGAGCTCGGCCTCGACCACGCGATCGAGCGGCGACGGGGCCGCGCTCGCCGAGGCGGACGCGCTCGGCGTCGGCGCGCGGGACGACGAAGCGCTCGACGAAGCGAGCGATGAGCTCACCGACGCCGGGCGCGCCCCCTCGCGCGTGCCCACGGCCGACGCGCACGAGGCGTGCGCGAACGCGAGCGCGATCGACGCGACGAACGACGGTACGACGACGGTGGATCGGAGCGCCGCCACGAGCCTCGCGCGCAGCGTACCCCGACCGCGACGCGGCGGCGCGGGCGCGATGCCGCCGCGAGCGCGCGCATCAGACCGCGTGCGATGAGCCCCCTCGCGCGTCGACTCGTGGCGGCCGCGGTCGCCGTGCTCGCGGCCCTCGGCTGCGACGACCCGTCGGCGCCCGTCGACCCCGACGGCAAATCGCCGCGGGATCTGCGCCGGGAGGCCGAGCTCGTCGCCGAGCGGCTCACCGAGGTGAGGCTCGGCCCCGTGATCGCCGCCGCCGCGGGCGTGCGCGAGGGGGACGCGCCCGCGGTCCTCGAGGCGTGGCTGGCCCGCGCGCCGATGGGACGCGTCCTGACGCTGCGCTGGCCGCGCACGGCGAGCGGCGCCCTCGATCTCGATCGCGCCCCGCTCACGGCGCGCGAGGTGCGCGCCACGCTCGTTCGCGCATCGCCCGAGCGGTGCGCCGAGGTCCGCGTGCTGTTCACCGGCCTCGGCCCGCCGGCGCTGCGCTTGCACGTCCCGCTCCCCGCGACGACGCGCGCCTGCCGAGCGGCCGGCAGCGGCGGCGGGCTCGTGGGGCCTTCGGCCTTCGACGCGCTGAACGAGGCGATCGCCGCCGACGTGATCGCGACGCCGGAGCTGCTGCTGCCCTGACGGTGCGAGGCTCCGCGCGCACTCGGCCACGCGCCTGACGCGAACTGGGGGTTATCCACACTATTCCATCGGCAAGGCGTGTGAGAGCATCGCACCCGGCCTCACGACGAGGCACGGGAGCCGATGCCATGCGCCAACCATCCGCGATTCCATCCGCATCTTTTCTACTTGCTGCCTTGCTCGGGCTCGGCGCCATCGCCGGCTGCTCCGGGAGCAGCGCCGGCGTGCAGCCCAACTGCGGCGCCGAGAATCAGGCGTGCTGTGCGGCGAACGTCTGCGGAGCGGGCCTGCGCTGCCAAGCGGGCACCTGCGTCGGAGCGGCGTCCGGCGACGCGGGTGCCGCACAGACGTTCACGATCCTCGGCGGGCAGAGCAGCGGGAAGGTCGACCTGCTTCTGATGGTCGACAACTCGTCCTCGATGGCCGACAAGTACGGCAACCTCGCGCTCAGCCTGCCGAGCTTGATCAAGGCGCTCACCAACCCCGACCTCGACGCCACGGGGAAGCCGAAGACGCAGGCGGCGACCGACCTGCACGTCGGCATCATCACGAGCTCGCTCGGCTCGCACGGCACCTCGGCCTGCGACCCCGCCACCTACGGCGCGCACCAGGACGACCACGGCCACCTCATGCCGCGCGCGGCCGACCCGCCGATCGCGGTCGGCTACACCGTCACGAGCGTCGGCGGCACCCCGACCCAGGTCGCCTGCCCCGGCGGGATCGCGAACGCGTCGGCCGTCTCTTGGGCGTTCACGGCAGGATCGCCGGCGCCGGAGTTCGCGGGGACCGGCCAGGCCTCGCAGATGCAGGCGGCCGTCTCGTGCGTCGTGCAGTCGGCCCGCGAGGACGGCTGCGGCTACGAGGCGCAGCTCGAGTCCATTTACCACTTCCTCATCGACCCGGCCCCCTACCAGACGGCCGACACGCAGTGCCAGAAGAGCCCCGCGGGCGACAGCTGCGGCACCAATCCAATCACCGTCAGCGGCGTCGACCAGACGATCCTGACCGAGCGCGCGGCGTTCCTGCGCCCCGACTCGCTGCTCGCGGTGCTGATGCTCACCGACGAGAACGACGGCTCGATCCAGCCGGCCTCGCTCAACTGGATCCCGCTGGCGCTCGGCACTGGGACCATGGCCCGCGGCTGGGGCGGCTGTGCCAACGTCCCCGATGACCTCGAGCCGCAATCGCCGAGCGACTACGCGATGCTGAAGGCGAACTACCAGTGCCAGTCGTGCTACCAGTCGGGCACCGATCCGGCGGGCAACTGCAGCGTGCCGTGGGCGACGACGAGGCTGAACAACGACGTCGACGGGCGCAACGAGCGCATGCTCCAGCAGACGCGCCGCTACGGCTACAACTTCCTCTGGGGACGCCAGCGCTACGTCGACGCCTTCAGCGCGCCGCAGGTCCCGGGCTCCGACGGCAAGGTCGCGGCCAACCCGATCTACGCGGGCGGCCAGCGCACCAAGGACCGCGTGATCGTCGGCGGCGTCCTCGGCGTGCCGACGCAGCTCTTGCCGAAGGTCCCAGACGGCGCCCCCGCCGACCTCGCCGAGGCGGACTGGGACAAGATCGTCTCGCCCGATCTCACCAAGCGCGACCCGCACATGATCGAGCAGATCGCGCCGCGCACTGCCCACGGGCTCGCCAAGTTCGCCGGCGATCGGAGCATCGATCCGATCAACGGCGGCGATCGCGACGTCGCGAGCGGCGACGACCTCCAGTACGCGTGCATCCAGCAGCGCAACCCTTCGGTCGCCAACGCGCCGACCACCAACCCGGACTGCAACTCGCCGGGCTCGAACACCACCAACCCGCTCTGCGGCGTCAGCGGCGGTCAGCCGACGCAGCCCTATTTCAAGGCGTACCCGACGCTCCGCGAGCTGCGCGTCCTCCACGAGCTGCAGCAGGCGAAGGTGCCGACGTTCGTCTCGTCGATCTGCGACGCGAGCTACGCGCCGGCGATGCAGGCGCTGCTCGACAAGATGCAGCAGGGGCTCGCCTGGCAGTGCTCGAAGCTGACCCTCACGACCGATACGACGACGGGGGCCGTCGCCTGCACGATGGGCGCGTCCTTCGCGGAGCCCAGCGCGATGGGCATCACGAGGTGCGAGGACCTGAGCGCCGGCGGCTTCGGCTACTGCACGCCGGGCGCAGCACCGTGCCGCTACGCCACCGACTCCGCGGGCCAGCCGAGCAGCTCCCCCCCGGTCGACGCAGCGACCGCGGCGGCGCACCTGCTCGTACCGATCATGATCATCGATTCTGCGGGCACCTTCGCCAACGAGACGGTCCCGGCGACCGTGGGGTCCGACGGCAACGTCTACGCGACGGCCTCCGATGGCAAGCAGCGCCTCGTCTGCGAGATGCTGCAGCTCGCGGGAAACCCTGGCGACGCGAGCGCCCCGATCACGGACGCGATGCGCAACGGCTGCCTCCACGACCCGAGCTACGCGATGGCCCCGCCGCAGGGGGGCTGGTGCTACGCGACCGACCCGACCGCAATCGGCGGCAGGTGCGTCCAAGCCGGCTCGGTCGGCACGCTCCGTTTCCTCGGCGGCGTGTCACCGAGCTCGGGCGGGCAGGCATTCCTCGCCTGCCGCTGAGACGTCGCCGTCGTCGTCCGTGAGCGGCTCGCGCAGCGCGCGCCGCGCGAACGCTCACGGACCGCGCCGCCTCGACGCGGAGAAGGCTCCGCTCACTGCGCCTTGGGCAGCGTCGCCGTCGTGGCGAAGGCGTGCTCGGGATCGACGACCTTCACCTCGCCGAGCTTCGCGAGCGTCGGCCCGAGCGAGGCGTCGCCGGCCACGACGATGACGACGTCGTCCGCCGAGATCGCCGCTCGGGCCGCCGCGCGCACGCCGTCGAGCGTGGCGTCGTGCAGCGCGCGCCGGTAGCTCGCGACGTAGTCGTAGACGTCGAGGCCGGGCAGGCCGAGGGTGTCCTTGTCGATCGCGAGCGCGGCCACCGAGCCGATCGTCTCGAGCCGATAGACGAAGCCCGTCTCGAGGCTCTGCTTGGCGATCGCGAGCTCCCCCTCGGTGATCGGTCGCTCGCCGGCGATCCAGCGGAGGTTGTCGAGCAGCCCGTCGATCGACTGCCGCACCATCGCGCTCTGGGTCCCCGCGTACGCGACGATCGGCATCGGCCCGTGCGCCTGCTCGCGCATCGCGCCGTAGGTCGAGTAGGCGAGCGATCGCTTCTCGCGCACGTCGACGAACAGCCGCCCCGACATGCCGCCGCCGAGCGTCTGCACGGCGAGGGCGAGATCGGGCCAGCGCGCGTCGGCGCGCGGGATGCCGAAGCGCGCGACCAGGATGTCGGCCTGCTTCGCCTCCGCCTTGGTCGCGAGCACCAGGCGCGTCCCCTTGATCGGCGCCGGCGTCGGGAACGTGAGCGCGGGCGCCGCTGCCGACGACACCTTCGCGAACGCCCCTTGCGCAAGCCGCTGCGCCGCCGCCTCGTCGACGTCGCCGGCGAGCACCAGGAGCATGTTCGAGGCGACGTAGTTCTTGGCGTAGAAGCCCTTGACCTCGGCGAGCGAGACGTTCGCGATCGACCGATCGGTCGCATCGAGCACGCCGTAGGGGCTCGCGTCGCCGTAGAGCTCGCGGTCGAGCGCGGCGCGGGCCATCCACATCCCGCTCCCCTTCTGCTGCTGGCGCACCCGGTCGAGCTGGCGCCCCTTGAGCTTGTCGAATTCGATCGCGTCGAAGCGCGGCTTGGTCACCACGATCGACAGCAGCTCGAAGGCCTGCGTGAGCTTGTCCTTGGTGACCGAGAGGCCGAACGTCACCCGATCGGCCTCGACGTCGACCGAGAGCTCGGTGCCGAGCGCGTCGATCTTCTGGGCGAGCTCGGGCCCCGTCCACGGGCCCGCGCCCCCTTCCTTGAGCAGCTGCGCCGTCAGCGCCGCGATGCCCGCGCGCGAGCCCTTCGCGTCGCGCGCGAGGATCGAGCTCGCCTCCCCCGCGCGCACGACGATGCGCGCGTAGACGATCGGCAGCCGGCTCGACACGATCGCCAGCGCGCGCGCGGCGGTCTTGGTGTCGAGCGAGACGACCCTCGCCGGCGTGATCGCCTTCGGCTCACCGGGCGGCGGCAGGCCAGCGATCACCACGGTCGAAGGGGCGGCGGACGCCGACGCGGAGGCCGAGGCGGAGGCCGAGGCGGAGGCGGACGGGACGGGCGCGGGCTTCGGCGGGGGCATCGCCTCGCCGCCGCACGCGACGACCGACGCGAGCACCATCGGCAGGACGCTCTTCGGCGCGCGCATCACTTCACCTCCTTGACGGTCGTCGACGCCGACGGCGGTGGTGACGCCTTGGGCACCACGCGCACCTGCGCGACCTTCTCGTGGCGCAGCCACCTGGCGACGGCGGCCTTCACGCGCTCGGGGGTCACCGCGAGGTACTTGTCGACCTCGGTCGCGAGCAGGGTCGCGTCGCCGCGCTCGCCTTCGAACTGCGAGAGCACCAGCGCGCGCGAGAGGTTCGACTGCAGCCCGAAGAGGAACGCGTGCTCGACCTTCGCGCGCGCCTTGGCCATCTCGGCGGCGCTCGGACCGCGCGCGGCGAGCGCGTCGACCTCGGCCCACACGGCCTTCTCGACCTCCTCGGCCTTCCCCTTGTCGCCGAGGCGCACGTCGATGACGAACGCGTCGGGGCCGCGGTGATCCTCGGTGCCGGCCTCGACGCTCTGCGCCCAGGCGAGCTCGCGCACGAGCTTCGCGTGCAGGCGCGACGACTCGCCGTCCGACAGGATCGCGGCCGCGAGCTCGAGCGCGTAGTGCTCGTCGTCGCCCGACTTGGGGATCGCCCACCCCATCGACGTCGACGGCGTGCGCGCGGCGGAGTCCTCCACGACCACGACGCCGCTCGGCTTGCTGCGCCCCTCGTAGCCGCCGGCCGGGAACGGCGGCGGCGACACGCGCGGCGCGACGTCGAAGTACTGGTGCACGAGCTTCTTGGCCTGCTCGACGTCGAAGTCGCCGGAGATCACCAGCACCGCGTCGTTCGGGCCGTAGTAGGCGTCGTGGAACTTCTTCACCCACTCGAACTTCGCCGCGTCGAGCTCCTGCATCGAGCCGATCGCCGGGTGCGCGTACGGGGCGTACCCCTCGTAGACGAGCTCCATCAGGCGGAAGTAACCCTTCACGTACGGCGTGTTCTCCACGCGCATGCGGTACTCCTCCTCGACGACCTTGCGCTGGTTCTCGAAGGCCTCCTCGGTGACCTTCAGCGAGCGCATGCGATCGGCCTCGAGGAACAGCGTCGCGGCGAGCTCGCTCGACGGCATCATCTCCCAGTAGCGCGTCCAGTCTTCGCTGGTCGACGCGTTCAGCTTGCCGCCGCGCCCCTCGATGACCTTGTCGTACTCGCCGCGCGGCACCACGTCGGTGCCCTCGAACATCATGTGCTCGAAGAGGTGCGCGAAGCCCCCTTCGCCGGGCTTCTCGTTGCGCGAGCCGACGTCGTACCAGACCGCGACGGCGACGGTCGGCGAGCTCCGGTCGCGGTCGAGCACCACGCGCAGCCCGTTGTCGAGCGTGAAGCGCGACAGCTCGAGCTTCGGCCGCAGCGCCTCCGCGGCCGGCGGCGCGGGGGGCTTCTTCTGCGCCGACGGCGCGGCCGAGGCGCCGAGGGCGAGCGGCAGGATCAGGGCGAGCGACGCGGGGAGCGCGCGAGCGAGCGATCGTCGGGGGGACATGGGGCAAGCACCCTACCCGCATCCGGCTGCGCCGGCCGGGCAATTCGTGGTGCAATCGCCCCATGCGCCGCCGCCTCGCCGCCGCCACCAGCCTGCTCGCCGTCGCGCTCGCGCTCTCGTCGCTCGGCGCCGATTGCAGCAAGTCTCGCCCCGTCGAGTGCCAGAGGCTTCGCCAGTGCTGCGCGGCCGCGGGCCAGAGCGGCAGCGAGGCACTCGAGGCCGTGCGGGTGCAGTGCACCCGCCAGGACGACGATCAAGCCGCGCTCTGCCAGCGGCGCCTCGACGAGGTGAAGGCGGCCGTGCCGTCGGTCGCCATGGATCCCGCCTGTCGGCTCGGGCAGTGAGCACGCGACGATCCACGGGCACTTCCTGCCGCGCAACTTCATCGTCACCTTCGTGGTGGGCGCGATCCTGCTCGCCGTCTCGCTGCGCCGCGGCGCCGACGCGAGGGCGACCACGCCCGAGGGCGAGCCGGCCGCTTCGCAGGCCGACGAGCGCGCGGCCTGAGCCTCACCCTCGCTTCTGCTCGAGCGACTCCCAGCGCGCCATCAGCGCGTCGATCTCGACGCGCGCCGCCGCGAGGCGCTCGTTGAGCCCCGCGACCTCCGCGCCGCGCTTGGCGTACGTGGCCGGCTCGGCGAGCTCGCGCTCGATCGCCGAGGCCGCCTGCTCGGCCGCCTCGATCTTCTCGGGGAGCGCCTCGAGCTCGCGCTGCTCGGCCCAGCTGAGCGCGCCCTTCTTCGAGGCGGGCCGCGCCTCCCCCTTCGGCTCGCCCCGCTGCGGCGGCGGCGTCGAGCGCGCGAGCGCCGCCTTCTTCTCGGCGGCGAGCTCCTCTCGGTGCGCGACCCAGTCCGAGTAGCCGCCGCCATGCTTCTCGACCGTCGCCGGCTCGGGCGCGCCGCCGTCGGTCGCCTCGCCCGGCACGAACGCGAGCAGCGAGGTCGCGACGCGATCGAGGAAGGCACGATCGTGCGTGACCACGACGACCGAGCCGCCGTAGCCGAGCAAGAGCTCCTCGAGCGCGCCGAGCGTCGGCAGGTCGAGGTCGTTGGTCGGCTCGTCGAGCAAGAGCAGGTTGCTCGGCATCCGCAGGAGCTTCGCGAGCGCCACGCGCGCGCGCTCGCCGCCCGAGAGCGCGCCGATCTTCTGGCGCTGCTTCGACTCGTCGAAGAGGAACAGCTCGAGGTAGCTGCGCAGATCGAGCGTGCGGCCGCCGCGCGCCGGATCGCCGAGCACCACCGTGGTGCTCCCCTCCCCCTTGACGTCATCGAAGATCGACGCCTCGTCGTCGAGGCCGCCGCGCATCTGATCGAGCAGGCCGACGCGGGTGTTCTTGCCGACCACGATCTCGCCGGCCATCAGCTGGGTCGGCCGCTCGCCCGACGCCGCCGCGACGATCGCCGACAGCAGCGTCGTCTTGCCGACGCCGTTGGGCCCCACGACGCCGACGCGCTCGCCGGGGCCGACGCGCAGATCGAAGGGGCGGCTGAGCGTGCGCGCGCCGGGGATGCCGAGCTCCGCGCCGTGCAGCTCGAGGATCGTGCGACCGTGGCGCACGGTGGTCGCCGCGAGCGAGACCTGGCCGGGGCGCCCCGCGTTCGCCGCCGTCTCCCCGTCGAGCGCGTGCGCGCGCTGGATGCGCGCCTTCTGCTTGGTGCTGCGCGCCTTGGGCCCTCGCGAGAGCCACTCGCGCTCGCGGCGCAGCACGTTCTGTCGGTTCTGCTCGATGCGGTCCTCGAGCGCCGACAGCTCGGCCCTCTTCTCGAGGTAGGCCGTGAAGCCCCCCTCGTACGCGCGCACGACGCCGCGATCGAGCTCGAGGATGCGCGTCGCGATCGCGTCGAGGAAGTAGCGATCGTGGGTGACGAGCAGGAGCGCGCCCGGGAAGTCGTGCGCGAGGTGCTGCTCGAGCCACTCGGCGGTGTCGGCGTCGAGGTGGTTGGTCGGCTCGTCGAGGATCGCGATCTCGGGGCGCATCACGAGCAGCCGCGCGAGCGCGATGCGTCGCCGCTCGCCGCCGCTTCGACCGGCGATGGCGCGATCGAGGTCGGCGACGCCGAGGCGCCGCAGCATCGCCGCGGCGGCGTGCCCAGCGTCCCAGCCGCCGAGGTGCTCGATCTCCTCGGCGAGCGCGGCCTGCTCGGCGACGAGCGCGTCGTGATCGCCGCCCCCCGCGGCCAGCACGTGGCTGACCTCCGCGTGACGCGCCGTCGCGCGCCGCCACTCGACGAGCCCCTCCTCCGCCACCGCGCGCGCCGAGCTCGCCTCGTCGAGCTCGGGCTCCTGCGACAAGTAGGCGACGCGAAGGGCGCGACGCACGGCGACCGTGCCGGCGTCGGCGTGCTCCTGGCCGGCGAGGATCTTGGCGAGCGTCGACTTGCCGGAGCCGTTGGCGCCGATGAGCCCGACCTTCTCGCCGCGCGCGAGCGACAGCGAGACGTCCTCGAGGAGCGTCTGGGGACCGAAGGTCTTCTTGAGGTGCTGCGCGGTGAGTGCGGGCATGGTGCGAGGTCGGCGGGGCGTGACGAGGCCCGCGCGGGACGCCCGTGTTAGCACGCGCGTTGGCCGGCGACGGGGTGTGCGGTAGCCTTCGCAGGCGCGGCCGAGTCGCCGCGGGGAGGCCCGATGTCGGTCGCAACGCGCCGCGTGCCCGTCCGTGCCCACGCGCGCGGCTTCACCCTGGTCGAGATGATGGCCGTCGCGGCGATCATCGCCATCATCGCGGTGCTCGCGGTCTACGGCGTGCGGCGCTGGATCAACAGCTCGCACATCGCCGAGGCCACCGAGATGGTGCAGGCCATCGGCGGGGCCCAGGAGCAGTACCGGGCCGACCGGGGCACCTTCGCGAACATCACCGCGGCCGGGAGCCTGGCGAATTCCGATCTGTGCCCCGCGTACGTGCCCGGCGCGCAGGGCACGTGGGACTCGTTCAATTGCCCGCGCGGCAGCACGACGAGCACCTCGGGGACGGGCACGAGCACCCCGGTGGCCAACACGTCTTGGACGGCGCTGAACATCGTGGCGAGCAAGCAGCTCTGGTACAGCTACGGCACCTGGGCGGGCGCCGCGAACACCGACCCGAACGCGAGCCCCATCCCCCAGGTCACGATGAAGGGCGTGACGCTCAACTACTCGGCCATGGCGGGCGGCGTGCAGCCGAACCCCTACTACGCGGTGATCGCGCGCGGCGACCTCGACGCCGACGGCGTCTACGCGACGGTGTTCTACGCCTCGTTCGCCCGCACGACGCTGACCGACAACGAGAGCGAGTGAACGCCGGTGCGCGGCCGGCGCCGCGCGGTTCGACGCGCAGGGCGCCGCGCGACGCGCTACCATCGGCGCCGATGGCGATCGAACACAGCCGCTCGTCGAGCCGCGTCTCCCGAATCTCGATGCACCCGTACGCGTACGAAGAGGGCTCGATCTCGGGTCGGCCCGGCGGCGCGCCGACGATCGCCTACCAGCTCTCGCTGCCCGAAGGGGCGAAGGCGGCGGTGCTCCTGCTGCACGGCTACGGCGAGCACGGCGGGCGCTATCGACGCGTGATCGCGCGCTGGGCCCGCAAGAACATCGCGACGGCGATCCCCGACCTGCGCGGCCACGGCTGGTCGGCCGGCGCGCGCGGCCACTGCGACCGCTTCAGCGACTACCACGAGGACGTCGACGACGTGCTCGCCGTCTTCCGCGAGCGCGTGGCGGCCCTGCCGCTCTTCGGCTTCGGGCACAGCTTCGGCGGCCTCATCACGGCGACCTACGTGCTCGGTCACCCGGGCGCCTTCCGCGGGGTCGTCCTCTCGTCGCCGTACTTCGGGCTCGCGCTGCAGGTGCCGAAGGCCAAGCTCCTCGCCGGCCGCATCGCCTCGCGCCTCGTGCCGGGGCTCGCGCTCCCCTCGGGGCTCGAGGGCAAGGACGTCACGCACGACGAGACGCTCGCGCGCCTCTACGACACCGACCCGCTCGTCAACAAGGACGCGACCGCGCGCTGGTTCACCGAGTCCTCGGCGGCGCAGCGCGATCTGCTCGCGCGCGCGGCGCAGATCCGGCTGCCGATCGTGGTCTTCCAGGCGGGCGCCGACAAGGTCGCGAGCCCCGCCGCGGCGCGCGCCGTCTTCGATCGCATGGGCTCGACCGACAAGCGCTTCGACGAGCGCCCCGGGCTCTATCACGAGATCCTGAACGAGCCGGACGTGGGCGACGCGCTCGCCGACGAGATGGCCGACTGGATGCTCGCGCGCCTGTAGCCGAAGCCCGAGCCGTTCAGAACGACACGACGATCGACGCGCGCCCGAGCACGCGCGCCGAGGCGCCGCCGAGGCCGAACGCCGGGCCGCCGACGATCTGCGCGCGGCCGCGATCGAGATCGATCGCGAAGGTGGGCCCGGCATACTGCCTGGCGCCCCCCTCGGCCGCGGGCGCGCCGGCCTCCTCGAGATCTTGACCGAGGTACTCGGCGCCGAGGCGCAGCCCCGGGATCACCTTGTACGAGGCGCAGAGGGTCACCAGCACGTCGGCGCCGTCGCGCCCGGCGGCGAAGACGTGCTCGAGGTGCACGTTGCCGCCGAGCCGAAGTCGGTCGACGTCGTAGCTCGCCGTCGCGCGCACGTAGCCGCCCAACGCGCCGTCGAGCTCGCGGAAGCCCGCGCCGACGAGCCCCGCGTGGAACGGTCCGTCGCCGGTCGGCAGCTGCCACTGCAGGCCGGCGAGCAGCCCCGTGCCCGCGCGGCCGTCGGCGAAGTCGCGCACGCCGCCCACGAACGTCGCGAGCCCTGCGCCGAGCCCGACGGTGCCGACGAGCGTGCTCTCGATCCCGCGCGCGTCGCTCACCGACGGCAGCGGCCGGAGCGCCGCGACGCCGGAGCCGAGGCCAATCGACGACTCCGCGCTGACCACGCCTGCCGAGGGGGCCACCGGATCGACGCTGTAGACGAACGCGCGCTCGACGTTGGTGACGCGCGCGACGGGCGCCTCTTCGGTGTCGTCCGCGGCGAGGGCGGCGCGCGGGGCGAGCCAGAGCGGGGCGGACAGGAGCAGCATCGCGAGCGGGCGCGCCATCGCGCCGATGCTAGCCGAGGCGCTTCGGACGCGGGAGGCGAGCCTCACGCGAGCGACGCCGGGCGCGAGATCGCCACGGCCACGCGGCGAAGGTAGTCCGCCCGCGGCACCTCGACGCACCCGAGCGAGGCGAGGTGCTCGGTCAGCACCTGCACGTCGAACAGGCGAAAGCCGCCGCGCCGCAGCCGATCGACGAGGTTCGCGAACGCGATCTTCGAGGCGTCGGTGCGCGTGTGGAACATCGACTCCCCGGCGAACATGGCGCCGACGGCCACGCCGTAGATGCCCCCGACGAGCCGCTCGGCGCCGCCGTCCGGGCGCTCCCACACCTCGAGCGAGTGGGCCCAGCCGAGCCGGTGCAGCGCGACGTAGCCTGCGACCAACTCGGGCACGATCCAGGTCCCCTCGGCGCGCGTCTCGCCGCACGCGCGGATCACCCCGACGAAGTCCTCGTCGACGCTCACCCGCAGCCGGTGCGTCCGCAGCGTGCGTCGCAGGCTTCGCGACCAGTGCGGCTCGGCCTCGAGGGGGAAGATCGCGCGCGGGTCGGGACTGCACCACGGCACGACGCGCGCGGACTGCGGCCACGGGAAGATCCCCGCGCGATAGGCGGTCAGCAGCGTCGCCGGGCTGAAATCGCTGCCGATGGCGACGATCTCGCGGCCGCCGACGCGCGCGGGGTCGGGGAAGCGAACGCCGTTCGGGGCGGGTTCGACGGGCGGGTACGGGACCAAGCCCGGGTAGTCTAGCGGCGCCGCCCCCGCGTCCGGGTCGCCTTCGTGGCGCCGAGCGGCCGAGCTCGCCGCTCCCACCTGCGGATCGCCCCCGAACTTCCCGAACCCAGTACTAGACTGCGGATGGAATGCGCACCGCCGGCGAGCTCCCCTTCCTGATCCGTCTGCTCCTGCCCCTGGTCGCCTTGCTGGCCTCGCCCGGCTGCGGCGTGGACACGGGCGGGCTCGCCTCGACGGAGGTGGACGCGACGTCCGGCGGCGACGCCGACTCCGCGATCACGTGCCCAGCCGGCACCGCGCTCTGCAACGGCATCTGCATCGACGTGAGAAGCAACGGCAGCAACTGCGGCGGGTGCGGCAACGCGTGTTTCGCCGGCGAGGTCTGCTCCGACGGCGCCTGCGGGAAGTTCTGCAAGGGGGGCACCTTCCAGTGCGGCAGCTCCTGCTACGACCTCAGCGTCGATCCGTCGAACTGCGGCACCTGCGGCAACGCGTGCCCCGCGGGGCAGGTCTGCAACGCGGGTCACTGCGAGCTCTCGTGCACCGGCGGCACGACCGACTGCTCGGGCGCGTGCCGCTACCTCGACACCGACAACGCCAACTGCGGCGCCTGCGGCAACGCCTGCCCCGCCGGCAAGGTGTGCAGCGGCAGCGCCTGCAACGTCTCGTGCGGCACGGGCACGACCGACTGCTCGGGCGCGTGCCGCTACCTCGCCACCGACAACGCCAACTGCGGCGCCTGCGGCAACAAGTGCCCGTCCGGTACCTTGTGCAGCGGCAGCGCCTGCAACGTGACGTGCGGCGCCGGCACCACCAACTGCTCCGGCGCGTGCCGCTACCTCGACACCGACGACGCCAACTGCGGCGCCTGCGGCAACGTGTGCCCCGCCGGCAAGGTGTGCAACGGCAGCACCTGCTCGGTGACGTGCCCGGGGAGCGAGATCAACTGCGGCGGCAGCTGCGTCGATCCGGCCACCGACCGCAACCACTGCGGCGCGACCGCCGGCTGCGGAGCGTCGGGCACCGGGAGCGCCGGCACGAGCTGCCCGAGCGGCAATGTCTGCAACGCGGGCACCTGCTCGGTCTCCTGCCCCGGCACGCAGGTCAACTGCGGCGGGCTCTGCGTCGATCCGAACACCGACCGCACGCACTGCGGCGCGACGGGCGCGTGCGGCGCAGGGGGGGTCGGCGGCGCGGGCACCGCGTGCACGAGCGGCAATGTCTGCAACTCGGGCACCTGCTCGGTCTCGTGCCCCGGCACGCAGATCAACTGCGGCGGCAGCTGCATCGATCCGGCCACCGATCGCACCCACTGCGGCGCGACGGTCGGCTGCGGCTTCGGCGGCGCCGGGCACG
>JAJXTK010000703.1 GCA_021783935.1 Myxococcales bacterium
GAGCGCGAAGAGCGTCACGCGGTTGATGGAGAAGCCGAACAGGTAATTCACGGCGAGCGTGAGCCCGAAGACGCAGGGCACGGTCACGGCGACCACCATCGCGTCGACGAAGCCGAGGCCGATCGTGAGCAGCGCGATGACGACGACGACGCCCACCACCAGCCCCTCGACGAGCTCGTTCACCTTGTCGTTCGCGGTGACGCCGTAGTTCCTGGTGATCGCGACCGAGACGTCCTCGGGAATCACCTGCCGCTGAAGCTCCTCCATGCGCGCCACGAGCGCCGCGGCCACCGTGACGGTGTTCGTCCCCTTCTGCTTGGCGACCGCGATCGTGACCGCGGGCTGCCCGAACCAGGCCTGGTCGCTCTGCCCGGGGGCGCGGCCGACCCAGCTCCCCGCCGCCCCGGGCTCGCGACCGTGCACCCACGCCGCGCCTTGGCTGAAGCGCACGTAGTCCGTCACCTCGCCGGGTCCGTCGGAGACGGCGGCGACGTCGCGCAGGAACACCGGCCGATCGCCCGCGACGCCGACGACGCACGCGCCGACATCCGATGCGGTCGCGAAGAAGCGCCCGGCCTCGACGCGGACGTCCTTCTCGCCGTGCGTGTACGAGCCCGCCTGGAAGCTCGCGTCGGCGCCACCGAGGGCGCGAAAGACGTCCGTCGGCGCGACGTGGAAGCCGGCCAAGCGCGCCGGATCGAGGCGCACGAGCACCGCACGCGGCCGCCCGCCGACGAGCGAGCTGATCCCCGCCTGCGGCGTGGCCTGCAGCCGACTCTGCACCTCCTCCGCGATGCGCCGCAGCTCGTGGTCGTCACGCTGCCGGCTCGTCAGCGTGAAGCTGACGATCGGCACGTCGTCGGTCTCGCGCGGACGCACGACGAAGCCCGTGACGCCGCGGGGGATCTTGTCGGCGTTCTGGTCGAGCCACTTGCTGAGCTTCACGAGGCTGCGCTCGCGGTCTTGCCCGACATAGAAGCGCACCGTGAGCACGCTCTGCCCGGGCATCGAGCGCGAGTAGACGTACTGCACCCCGTCGATCTGCGAGACGATCCGCTCGAGCGGGCCCGAGACGAGGCTCTCGACCTCCTCGGCCGAGTGGCCCGGGAACGAGACGAAGACGTCGGCGTTCGGCACGACGATCTGCGGCTCCTCCTCGCGCGGCGTCACCGCAAGCGCGACGCCGCCGACGATGAGCGAGAAGAGGATCAGAACGATCGAAAGGTGCGATTCGAGGAACGCGCGAACGACCTTGATCGTGAGCCCTTCGGAGCGGCTCATGGCGAGATCTCCCGGCGCGGCGCGAGGGAGATCCGATCGCCTGGCGCGAGCCCGCTCAGAACCTCGGTCTCGCCCCCTTCCGTATTTCCGAGCTGCACCGACCGGCGCTGTAACGTGCTGCCGACGACCAGATCGACCATCGTGAGCTGCCCGACGCGCAGGATCGCTGCGTCGGGAACAGAGAGCCGCCGGCGCTCGCCGACCGGAACGAGCAGCCGCCCGAAGAGGCCTGGGTAGAGGCTTGGCACGACGGGAAGCGCGACGCGCGCGGTGACGGTACGGCTCGCTGCGTCGGACGAGGGCACGATTTCGAGGAGCGTCCCGTCGAGGTCGCGCTTGAGCGCGTCGACGTGCACTCGATACGTGGCGCCGATGCGCAGCGCGGTCACGTTCTCCTCCGGCACCGCCGCCTCGAGCCACAGCCGATCGCTCTCGTACAGCGTCAGGAGCGGCTTGCCGGGCGTCGCGAGATCGCCGGGCTCCGAGGAGCGGTCGATGACCACGCCGTCGTAGGGGCTCTTGATCACGGCGTATCCGAGGACGACCTCCGCGTCGTGGACGACGTCCTGCAGCGCCGCGACGTCCGCGGTCGACGTCCGCACGCGCATGGCGGTGACGTCCAGCGCCGAGCCCGGCATCGCCTGATGCTCGACGAGGACGCGGTCGCGTTCATAGTCGGCCGCCGCGAGATCCCGGGTCGCCTCGACCCGGCGGACGGACGAGCGGGCCCCGCGCGCTTTGGCCTGCAGATCGCGATCGTCGAGTTGCACGAGCAGCTCCCCCGCGCGCACGTGCTGACCGGCCGAGACCGCGACGCGCAGGACGTTGGCCGTCACGCGCGCCGCGATGGTCGTCTTCCGCTGGGCCTGCACCGCGCCGACCGCCTCGGCGAGCTCGGCGACCGTCGCGACCGTGACGGTTCGCGTCGACGCCTGCGACGCGGGCGAGCTCGGCTCGGGGAGCTTCGCGGCAGCCACCTTCTGGGGATGGAACGCGCCACCAAGCCACGCCATGACCAAGACGATCAGCAGCGCAGGGAGCAGGAGATCGCGAAGGATCGCGAGCAGCTTCTTCATGGTGGAGCCTCCTCGAATGCGCGCGCGGCATTCACTCGTGACTGAGCGACGCCTCGCACGGGATGCAGACGCGGCGGCCGCCGCTCAGCCGGCCATACCGCTCGGCGACCCCTTCGCCGCAGACCTCACAGCGAAAGGTCGCGAGGCTCTGTGCGCGCTTGGGGATCTCGAGCCTCTGCTCGTCGCCCACCAGGAGGAGCTTCTCCTCGGGGCTCTGGAGCACGTTTCGGATCAGCGGCTCGACCACCTGGGCCGGCACCTCCGAGAACGGCACGTTCTTCAGGCGATACTCGGTGAAGAACGGCGACTTTCGCATCGCCTCCTGCATCTCGGCACGCGGCGAGACGCGCACCGCGCGCTTGGTGGCCCGATCGACGAGCGTGAAGCCGAACTTGCCGTGGCCGAGCTTGAGGAGGTTCCCCTTGCCGAGCGTGCACCCGGTGATCACCTGCACGCCGTCCGCGAGGCAGTGGGTGCAGTGGTCGTCGCCGAGCTCGAGCATCCCGAGCAGCTCCGTGTCGGTGTCGCGCGCGACGCCGAGTGTGTTCATCGCCGCGGCGCCGAGGCGAAGCCCGAGGGCCAGCCCGGGGCATTCGTGGCCGTGAAGCGCGACGGCGGTGTCGAGAAACAGGCTCGGATTGATCATGGTCGTCTCCTCGGCGCCGAGCGGCGGCGTCGACCAGACCATGCGTCCTCGGGGGGACTTCGCGCCTTGACCATGGTCAACGCGCGTCGCATCCGGCCGCCCCGATCAGCGATCGACGAGACGGGCGGCGCGCTCGAGCGCGTCGGGGTCGAGGAGCTGGAGCCGGCGCGGACCGAGGCGATGGACGATCCCGTCGGCGACCAGCCGCGAGATCGCGCGCGAGAGGGTCTCCGGGGTGATCCCGATCGCCGCCGCGAGCTCCGCCGCCGGGACCGGGAACTC
>JAJXTK010000075.1 GCA_021783935.1 Myxococcales bacterium
GACCCGAGGGTCGCGCGCGTCGCGGAGCTACTCGCCGAGGCGTTCGCGTTGCTCGCCACGCCGCCCGAGGCGTCGAGCACGCCCGCCGAAATCTACACAAAAGGCCCGGACCTCCGCGGCCACACCCGGCGCTCCCTCGAGGACGCGATCCGTGGTGGATGGCTGGTAGCTACCAAGACCAGCGGGCGCGGCTACCGGATCGCGCTCGGCGACCTGGCTGCCTGGGAGGCCGCGCGCGCCGCCAACCGCCCACGACGAACGCGATCGACGATCGAGGCGCCGAGGCCCGCGACCGACGACGCCGAGGCAGCGTCGATTGCGCGGCTCGCCAGCGTAGGCGGGCGTCCGCGGCGCGCCGCCGGGGGTGGGCGGTGAGGCCCGATGATCGCGCCGTGGCGATCGCGTGCCTCGCCGCTGGTCGGGTGATCGTCGAGCGCGCGAGCACCGACGACCTCGCGGCCGCCGTGACGAGAGCGCACGAGCGCCTGATCGAGGCTCTCAGCCGGATCGATCCGATTGAGGCGCCCGAGCTCGTTTTTGTCGCGGCGAAGCTCCTGGTTGATCTTTACGAACAGGCCGACGCCGTCGCTTCCGGGCCTGGCGACATCGGCCGCCCTGCGTTGCGCCTCGTGCGCGGGGGGTGCCGCTGATGGCTCCTCCGCCGCGCACGCGGGCACGTCCACTTTACAGCTCCATCGCGCGAAGTTTGTGGGTTGATGAGCGCTTCCTCGCGCTCTCGGCGCCGAAGGCGAACGCGCGATTCCTGTACATGCACCTGCGCACCCGCGCGTGCGGTGCGTTCCCCGGCCTCGACAGGGTCTCGCTCGCCGAGATCGCCGAGGGGTTCGGGTGGAGCTTGCCGGCGACGCGCCGCGAGCTCGACAAGATCATCGCCGCCGGGCTCGCGCAGTACGACGCCGGCCGACGCTTGATCTACCTTCCCGAGGCCCTACTGGACAACGTTCCGCACTCGATCAACGGCGCGAAATCGATCGGGCTCGCGCTCCGCGAGCTGCCGATTTGCGATTTGACGCGCTGTGCACGCGCGTCAGCCGAGGAGCTGCTCCGGTCGATCGGGCGCGGCTCCATCGGGGGCGAGAACGAGTTCCTTCGGGCATTCTCGGAGGGCGCTGGCGACGCCGTAGCCACGCCGACGCCACGGCGTGACCCGACCGTGCTGCATCAGGAGGAGGAGAAGGACGAGGATCAAGAAGAGGAGCGAGGAGAGGAGGCGGTGCGCCCGCCCGCCGCCGGGGCTGACGCCAGCGGGGACGAGACCGGTGACGGCGAGGGCCTCGAGAAGCTCGCCGCTGCGATCCGACAAAGCACCCTCTCAGTGTTCGCGCCCGAGCAGATCGCCCGGAAGGTCCTTCTGGCCTTCGCGAACGCGAAGCATGCGACGGCCCTGGGAGCGATCGAGCTCGCGATCGCCGACGTCCAGGCCCGGCGAAGGGTTCCCTCGCCCGCCGGCGCGGTCCTCGAGCTCGCTGCGCTGGACCTGCTTGATCCCGGGCGATACCGCGACGCCCAGAAGCGCTTCGCGCCGGGGGAGCTCGAGGAGCGCGCGCGCGCCGCCCAAGCAGCCGAGCGCCGCGCGAAAGCCGAAGCCGAGTCCGCCGCCGAGCGCGCCGAGAAGGATCGCGCTCGCCGCGCGCTTCTCGAGCGCGCGCGAACCGCACACCCCGAGGCAGAGAGCGACGACGCGGCGATCACGGCGCTGCAGCTCGAGGAGGCGATCGCGCGTCGCGCGCTCGAGGTCGGGCGCGCGGCGATCCGGCTCGCCGAGACGCCGGCCGATTCAGCTGTCGGCCGCGGTCGCTCGCTGCTCATCGGCTTCCTCGGCCCGATGGTCTCGGCGGCGCAGCGTGATCTCGATCGCCTCGCGCCCGGCGTGCATCCGCGCGTGCGTTCGGATGCCGCTGCGCAAACGCGCTGGCGCGAGATCGCGAGCGGGTGGACGGAGCGCATCGCGGATGCAGATCGCCTCGACGCCGGCGACAAGGGCAGTCGCCGCGCGCTCCTCGAGCGCGAGCTCGGCGACGTCTGCATCGCCTCCGCGATCGGTGCCGAGGCGGTCGCATGAGGCGCCATCGCCGCCACCGATGCGGCGCCCTCTCACTGGCCCGCCTCGACGGTCTCCCGCTGGTCGTGACCTGCGAGACGCGCGAGGACGCGACCGCGAACACCGAGACGCCGGCCAGCGTGCCGCCGACCGACACCGCCCCCACCCGCGCCCCTCGACGGGCGCCCGGACACCTCATGCGTCTTGCGTCTTGTCCGCCCCAAGCCACCATGCGCGAGCCGCCGCTCGCCCTACGCCTCGCCGGGGCGCCCGTGACCGCTGCCCTCTGCCGCGACTGCGGCGCCGCCGCCGAGGCCACGTTGACGGGCAGGCCGCTTTGCGCGCCGCGTGCGCGCCTGGCCCTACTGCCGATCGACCGCGAGCGCGCTCCGCTCCCGCGTGCGGCCGCTGTCGACGCGCGCGCGTCCCTCCACCCCCCGTCAAAAAAAGAGCGACGGGCCTCGTTCGGATATCGCGCCCGCCACGCCTTCACGTTGACGTCGTGCAGCTGGTTGACGGTGAACGATGACACAAACTGACGCACCCGGCCTCGTGCGCGCCCGTATCGACCTCGATACCCGCGGGGGGACGAGTCACCTCGAGCTCGTCCAGCTCGAGGATCAGTCGACGCCTCTCTGCCGGATCTGGCGCACCGATCCCCAAGGCCGCGCGAGGCGCACCGACGTTCGTCTGCGCGACCTCGACGAGCTGCTGGCCGGCCTCGGCGAACTTCGCGCCGAGGCGATCGCTCGGTTCGGCGTCGGCTGCACGCGCGAGGCCGGCTCCCCGAAATGGGGGACGTGGGCCCCACGAACGAGCGACCCCTCATCACCTGCCACGGCCCCAAGGGGCCAAGAAGGAGTCTGACATGTCCCTGTTCGCCAAGAAGTCCGCCCCGATCACCCCGCCGCTGCCGCCGCCGATGCCGCCGCCGCCGCCGCCGCCGCCCGAAGAGGAGCCTGCCGTCATCGCGGCGCGCGAGGCACTCGAGGCTGCCGAAGCCAAGGCCAGCGAGGCTCGGCAGACGCTCGCGGCCGAGGAGACGAAGCGCGCCGAGGCGGTCAAGGCGACCGGCGGCGCGATGTCCGATGCCGCGATCACCTCCATCAGCACCGCGATCGCGCGGGTCTCGATCGCCTCCGAAGCGGTGCGGCTCGCCGAGGCCGAGGCCGAGCGCCTGCGCGACGAGCTCGCCCGCGCCGACCACGCCGCGTGGCTCACCTACTTCGACGGCACCCTGGCGGCGAAGGGCGCGACCTCGAGCGGCCTTCGGGGTCGGGTTCGCGACGAGCTCGTGGACGAGGCCGAGCGGATCCTCGACGCGCTCTTCGTTCTCGAGCAGCTCGGCGATCAGATTTTGGCGACGGCCCGCGCGGCCGCGGTGAAGGCGAGGGGCTTCGCTGGCTCGCGAAATTTCCCCGAGCCGCTGCTCGAGGCCGATGACTACGTGGTGATCGAGATGCTCCGCGAGGAGCTCGTCGCACGGGCGTGGGCGAAGGCGAACGGGCCCGGGGCCAGTGCCGGCGCGATCCGGACCCGCGCGAGCGAGCGCTTCATGACCACGATCGCGGGCGTGAATCCGAGTTTGCGGCGGGAGATGCCGCCGATCACCAATGCTCAGACGGGTGATCGACTCGGCGCACAAGCGAGGCTCGCGGCGGTGCAGAACGCGCGCCCGGAACCCGCGCCCCTTTCTCGCCTCCGGATGGCCGACTTCGAGAAGCTCGGGGCCTGATGACCGACCCAAGCAGTCAAATCTCCGCGGCCCTCACTGCGGCGCGCGGCGTCGCCCGTGCGACGGTGTTCATCATCCGCGGAAAGCGTGGGGCAGACGGCGTGCTCGAGGCGATCGCGAGGCAGAGCGGGCGCGACGTCGCCGCGTACCCTGCGATCGTCGCGTTCGGCCCGGGCGAGATCGCGGGTGGAGCCCTCGAGCGCACCTCGGTGGGACGCGCCTACGCCGCGGACCGAGAGGACGCGGACGTTCTGATCCTCGCCGCCGGTGCGGCGGGGATGTCGGCTGCATGCCTTCGACGCCCGTCGATCGACTCTCTCGAGGGCGTGCCCCTCGTCCTGAACGGGTCGGCTTGGGGGCCCCTCTCGAACATCCCGGACGGCGTGACCGCTCTCGGGAATTTACGCCGCGCCTTCGCGCGGATCTGAAAGGACACGATGGCCATCACGTACACCCCGAACACCCTCGCCGACACCTCGAGCATGACGCCGAGCGCGGATGAAGATCCCCGCAACCCGGTCGAGCCGCACGACGCGTCCGGCTACCTGGCGAATCCGCAGTGGTTCGCGTTCGCGTCCGCCGATCTCGGCTCGGCGCAGACCGCGCGAATCGCGCTCTCCCTCTCGTCGACGACGAACCGCCCGAGCGGCGCCCCCGCTGCCGCGACGCCGTTCGTCGCCGAGGTGCAGACGCGCGCGAGCGTGAATGAGCCGTGGCGCGCCGTCGTCGAGCTCACGGCCGCGCGCCCGGTGCAGACCGTGACCCTCGAGGAGTTCGCGCGCGTGCGCACCAGGCACTGGTTCGCGAGCGCGGACTACACCGTGATCGCAACGACCCCCACGTGAGCAGGAAGGAACAGGCCATGGCGATCATCACTCTCTCTGACGGGCGACGAATCCTCGAGGTGCCCTCGAACACCCCGGGCCTCCACGGCGCACCGCTGCGCGCCCACCTCCACGCCCCGCTGCGCGTCGTGCGCGCGGTCGACGAGCCGCCGAAGACCTGCGCGACGTGTCGCGCGGTGAACAAGAGCAGCTCGAAGTTCTGCACCGCGTGCGGCGCCTCGTTCTCCCCGCCGAAGGGCGCGGCGCGCGCGAGCTCGAAGCGTTCGGCCACGATGCGAACGATCTGGGATCTCACCCCCGAGGCGGCCTCGCTGCTGGCGACGGCAGACCCCGCGGCGCTCGCGGCCATGCACGCGAGGCGAGGCCCGGACGCAATCGCGCGGGTCGAGGCGCGCGGCTGGGGGCGCTGCACCGACGACGTGAAGCTCGCCGCGCGCGAGTACGCTCCCCAGCGCTACGACGCTGCGCGCGCGAGCTGGTTCGCGAGCGGCGGACCGAAGAGCGCGGCGTGAGGACCGAGAGCGTGAGCAAGCTCGTGGAGGTCTTCCGCGCTCTGCTCCCATGCCGGGCATCGGCCGCGCTGGTCGCGTTCGATGCTCGGCGAATGGGCCTCGACGTCGAGGAGCGCCACGCCGGCGAACAAGGCGTGCTCGTCGTCGCGAGCGGCCTGCATGCCGACCCCGCGATCGGGGAGCGGCTGCAGCTCCTCGCACGCGGGAAGGTTGCGGCGTAAGGACCGTGGCCGTGGGCGCGCGGCCCTCGCTCTTCGGCCGCGCGGCGTGATCGCTTCCATGGCGAACGTCGAGATGCGACCTTCGAAGGCATGGGCGAGCCCCTCTCCTTGCCTGCCGCGGCCGTGCGCCTCGGCTTCACGGGCCATCCAGGCGATGCCGCGCGGAGGCTGCACCGGCTCCTCAAGGCGTACGAGGAGCGTACCGGATCGATCGTCATGCTCCCCGCCGGTGGGAGTGGAAGGGGCCGCCGCTACTACGTGACGATCGACTCTCTGCGCACCGCGCTTCCCGAGTTCTTCCCGGCCCGAGATGAGATTCTAGAGGCTGCGCGTGCCGAGCTCGCTGCGCTCGAGGATCGGCTCGAAGATACCGCCGACCGCGGCGACTTGATCGCTGACCAGCTCGTCGAACTCAGTCGCAAGCTCGCCCGTGTCGAACGACGCGGCGGGACGAAGTAGGGCGCAGGCACGCCGCGACGCCCACGACGACGTCCTCGGCATCGATCGCGACGTCGCGAGCACCGTCGCGCGCCCCTCGTCGGTCGAGACGGACGCCCGCGACGACGTCCTCGGCATCGATCGCGACTCGCCCCGCGGATCCCTAGCACTTTCTGGAGCGCTGCACAGCGCAGCGCTCCTGACGCCCGCGACGACGTCCTCGGCATCGATCGCGACGAGAAAACGCAATTGTGGGCCAGGACCACAATAGGGACGCCCGCGACGACGTCCTCGGCATCGATCGCGACGCTCGAACGCGAGGATCCGACGAAAAATCGGATCCTGACGCCCGCGACGACGTCCTCGGCATCGATCGCGACTCGCCCCGCGGATCCCTAGCACTTTCGCGACCTTGCAGGCCGCTTTGCGAGCGGTGGCCGTCGACGCTTGGCCGTGAAGCATGCCAGCGTGGCGCCGCTCGCACCGCGCGGCGGTCGAGCGCTACGACCGCTCGGCGAACCATCGCCGCACGTCATCGAAGTTCGCGCGGCGGGTCGCCACGTCCAAGCGGAGTCCGGCGAGCTCGTCGGCCGTGGCGCGCAGGGGCGCACCGGACGCCGCGCGGGCGACCTGCAACGTCAGCAGGTCCGAGAGCACGCGCCACCATCCGCCAAGGGCGCGCCCTCGACGCGCGAATGCGAAGAACACCGCGGCCGCCTCGTCGCGCCCACCGGCGCCGAGGGTGCTGGCTTCCTCGAGCGCGGCACGAACTCCGACGATCGGGAAGAGCGCATCGATGCCGAAGCGACGCGCGATGAAGGGTGCAGCGGCCGCGACGTCATCGACGCTCGGGATCATCGCGAGCGGCGAGAAACCTGCTCGGCGTCGACGTCGGGCCCGAGCTGCCGATCGAGCTCCGCGGCACGGTCCAGGATCGCCGCTTCGGCGGGCGTCATCGTCTCGAGGAACCGCACGAGCGGGTTGTCTTCGGACGGCTCCAGCGCGGGCGCGGCGCTCTCCCGGGGCGGGGTCATGTCCAAAGGATGCCACCGGCGCGGCGCGGGCGTCGAGGGAGGCGAGCGATAGGAGAATTTCTCCCATAGCTAAAACCTCGGCGTTTCTGGAGTGTGGCCCGCGGCCATAGTCCGCCGCACGCGCACCCTGGACGGACGCGGACGGAGGGGGCTTGCGCGGTGCCGAGCGAACGCTATACATCGTTTTACGCCTATCGGGCGCTACACAACGGAGGCCGCGACATGCAGAATGCGCCCGAGATGGCACGCGATCGACAGTTCAACATGCGACTCAGCGAGGACGAGCTTCGGCGTCTCGACGCAATCGCCACGCACTACGGCATCAACGCGGCGAACGTCCTGCGGATGCTCATCAAGCGCGAGGCTGACGCTCTCGGCATCGCCGCCGAGCCGCCGAAGCCGACGACGAAGAAGAAGGGCGGCGCCAAGTGAGTACGATCCATTTCGACGTGCACGAGCTCGCGAACGCCGCGAGCGCGATCGCCGCGATGGCGGGCATGCACGACGACGAACGCCGCGACCTCGCCGATCGACTCGCGGTGATCTCCACGGCGAACACCGCCGCATGGTGCGCGACCTACCCCCGCGAGCGGCCCGCCGTCGCGTCCGGCGCGGGCGAGATCGCCTCGCTCATGTCGCGGACGACGTTCGACCGCCGGCAAGCCGTCGCGACCGTGACGGGGCTTCGGTACAACTGCGTGAGCAACGCGGGGCACCAGTACCTCGAGGCGGACGGCCTTGCCTCGCTGGTGATCCTGCTCGAACACGTCGCCCGGACCTACGGGCGGCTACTCGAGGGCGGACGATAGAAGTAGAGCGGCCTCGGCGGACGGTCGCTCGCGCCGCCGAGGCCTTGATCGCAACCACGCTAGAACGAGGTCACGACCCATGAAGAGAAGTAGCACAAAGTCGGTCGCCCGCTCCCCAAAGGCCGCCCCGACGGTGCTCGAGGGCCTGCGCCTCACCATTCCGGCGCGCGAGGCGCTCGAGGCACACAACCGCGTCGAGGCGACAGCCACCGCCCCCGGCGAGCCGCCGCGCTGGTGCGTGACGCTCGTTCGGCCGCCGCCCGGCCTGGTGCTGGTCGCGCTCGAGGGGCGCGCCCTGGCCCTGCGCATGGCCGACGAGCCGCCCTACCCGGGCGAGCGCGCGGGCGACACGGCATGGTGGGAGCGTGGCGCGTGGGTGCCGTGTCCGACGTGCGGTGCCGCGTTGGCATGGTACGAGGCCGGCTACGTGCCGGGCTATCGCGTCTGCCTCGAGGGGCACCATGCCCAGCTCGCTGGTGACGGCCTCTCGGCCAAGGCGGTGGCGTTGTGAGCCGCCCCCTCTGGACCGTGGTCGCGTGGTCGGTGGACGACGTGCGCGTCCGCCCTGTCGGCCCGACGTCGAACGAGCGCGTGCTACTGCGCGGCACCCTCGACGCCGCGCGCGCCCGGTACGCGGGCGCCGCGATCGTAGAGTGGGAGCGCCGCGACGACGCCGTGGCCGAGGTGGCGTCGTGATCGCCGTCCACGACTACGCGTCGGGGGAGCACCTCGACGGCGTGCCGAGCGCGCGCCTGGTCGCTGCGAGCGTCGCCACGGCCGTGGGCGCCGAGCACGCGTACGTCGAGGGGGGCACCTGGCACTGGGTCGGCGCAGCGGACGTCGAGACGCTCCGTCGTAGGGGCGTCGAGGTGCGCACCGTCTACGTCGAGGGGCCCGCCGATGGCAACGCGTGACCGCCTGCTCGCAGCGTGGCGCGCGTACAGGGGCGCCGTCGTCGACGCGTCGCACGCGTGGTCGACGCTTGCCGCGGACGAGCGCGCCGCCGCCAGCGCGCGGATCGACGCCGCGCGGGCCGAGGTGCTCGCGGCCGAGGACGATTGCGCGCTCCCCTTCACGGTAGGGCGCCGAGACGAAGCCGTCGAAGAAGAAGCGAGCGCCCGCGCCCCACGGTGGGGTGCGGGACAAAACTAGGCCCCCGCGTCGTTGGTAGCGACCGGAGGCCGTGGGGCCGCCTGTTCACAGGAGAACCACCATGATCGTAGCCACGTCTGCCCCTCGCGTCACGTCTGCCCGAACGTTCGGGGTCTTCCCGTCCGACGCGATCGTCGATCGCGTCATCTTCCGCCGGCGCGCGCGCCCCAGCGCGCCCTACCCGTTCACGCTCGGCGAGCAGCTCGCGGACCGGTACGAGATCGACCTCGGGCCGAATGCCGGTTGGCATCTCGCCGAGCAGGCCCTCGGCGAGGCCGCGGACGTCGTCGAGCTACTCGAGTGGGCCGCCACGTCGCAGGTCTCGCCCGATCCGGATCTGCTCCCGCGCGTGCTCGGCAGGATGCGCCGCGAGATGCGGCTCGCGATCGAGCTCTCGATGCGGATGCGCGACGCATGGCAGACGCGATGCGAAGATGGATTCACCGCCGCCGAGGTGATGTTGGAAGGGGAGGCTCTCCCGTGAACCCGAAGGAGATGCTGGCGGCCCACCGTGGGCCGGCGGTGAACGTCGGCGTCGAGCGCGAGCTCGCCGCGGTGCCGGCGCAGGGGCAGACCGATGCGGCGTAGCAGCCCCCTCGACGCGCTCGATCGCGTCATCATCGCGCTGCTCGCCGAAGGGCGCGTGACGGACGTTCGCACGCTGTACGCAGCCCGTGGATGCGCCGCGGAGCTCGGCGCGGCGCTCGCGTCGCTCGTGCACGTCGAGCCTGCAGGTGCGTTGCGGGAGGCAGCGCTCGAGGCCCTCGACGGTGTGCCGGCGGCGGATAGGCCGATCGCGTACTGGCCGACGGGCGCGAGCGAGAAGGGAGCGGCGTAGATGGCCCGCAGAGCGACCGGCACGATCGAGTGGCAGGAAGCGACGAGCGCGAGCCCAGGGCACTGGAAGGCGCGGATCCGCCTGACCGATGGCACGCGGCCGTGGGTCCATTACGAAGACCTGCAGCGCCGCGTCGAGGACGAGAAGGAAGCGCGCGCGCGGGCCAAGGTCGACTCCGAGACGGCCAAGCGCCGCGGCGTGACCATGGCCCCGAAGGATTCACCGCGGCCGCCGAAGGGGAGCCGGGAGACCGTCTCCGAGTACTTCAAGCGGATCGACAAGAACCGTCAGGCCAAGGGGCACACCTCGACGCGCAGTGACCGCAGCCGGTTCGAACAGCACGTCGAGCCCACGATCGGCGCGCTGTTCATGGATGCCGTCGACCGGCGCGACGTCGAGCGCGTGCGGGACGACCTCGACAGGAAGATCGAGCGGGGGGAGCTTGCGTGGAAGACGGGCGCGAACGTCTGGACGCTCGTGACCTCGATCTTCCGCGAGGCGCACCGGGGCAAGCGGAGCGAGTTCCGCGTGCGCGAGGAGCTCGGCAACCCCTGCGCCGATGTCGCCGCGCCGGAGCGGGGGACGAAGACCGCGAAGACCTTCCTCTACCCCTCCGAGCTCCTGCAGCTCGTCGCCGCGGCGGACGTGCCCGCCGAGTGGCGCTGCGCCTACGCGATCGCGACGTACGCCTACCTGCGGGCCGGCGAGCTCGCGGTGCTCGAGTGGCCCGACGTCGACCTGGACCACCGTCGGATCAACGTGACCAAGGCGCTGCAGGCCGACGGCACGATCGGCCCGCCGAAGAACGGACGCGCGCGCGCCGTCCCGATCGAGCCGGTGCTCGTGCCGCTGCTCGAGGCGATGAAGCGCGAGGCGAAGGGGGAGGCCGACAAGGCGACCGGCCTGGTCACGAAGGTGACGCTGGCGGCCAACGCTGCGCGCGTCATCCGGCGGCACCTCGAGGTGGCGAAAATCACGCGCCGCGAGCTCTTCCCCGCCGAGGGGTCGACGGTAAAGCCGCTCGGCTTCCACGACCTGCGCGCGACAGGGATCACGTGGCGCGCCGTCCGCGGCGACTCGCTGCAGATCATCCGAGAGCACGCGGGTCACCAGGACATCGCGACCACCGACGGCTACGTGCGGCTGGCCGAGGGCATCCGCGACGGCTTCGGCGAGGTCTTCCCCGAGCTCCCCGCCGCCGCATTTCGGACCACGGTTCGGACCACGAACGGGGCTCGACGCTCCAAAGTGCCCGGAACCGCTGACGTTTCAGGGTGCCGAAGGTGGGACTTGAACCCACACTCCCTTTCGGGAACCCGATTTTGAATCGGGGGCGTCTGCCGATTCCGCCACTTCGGCGCTGAGCCCGACGCTCGTAACGCGTCGCCGCGCGCTCGTCCATGCGCGCGCCGCGCGCGATCAATATCGACGTTATGCGTGGTGCTAGCATCGCGCGCCGATGCCCAACGGCGAAGACCTCGCGATCCTCGCCCGGACGCTCGGCATCGCGCTCGCGGCGACGTTGCTCGTGGTCCCTCCGGGGCTCGCGCTGGCCGTCGTCTTCTCGCGGCGCGCCGGGGCGCTGCGCACGGTGGTCGAGGCGGTCGCCACCTTGCCCTTGGTGCTCCCGCCGACGGCGGTGGGGCTCTTGCTGCTCGACGCCCTGTCGCCGCGCACGTGGCTCGGACGCGCGCTCGTGGGCGCCTCTTTCGACGTGTTGTTCGATCCGAAGGGGGCGGCGATCGCTTCGGCGGTGATGGCGTTCCCGCTGTTCTATCGGGCCGCGCGCGCGGCGCTCGACGAGGTGGACGTGCGGCTCGTGCAGGTCGCCCGCACGCTCGGGCGCTCGCGGCTCGGCGCCTTTCGCGACGTCGTGCTGCCGCTCGCCGCGCGTGGGCTCGCCGGCGGCGTGCTGCTCGCATTCGCGCGGGCGATCGGCGAGTTCGGCGCCACGATCCTGGTCGCCGGCAACATCCCGGGGCGCACGCAGACGCTCTCGCTCGCGATCTTCCAGCGGGTGCAGGTGGGCGACGACCAGGGCGCACGGCGGCTCCTGTGGCTCGTCGTCGCGGTCGCCTTCGCGGCGGTGTGGGGGACGGAGGCGCTCGCGCGCCGACGGGGGCGGGCGTGATCGAGCTTGCCGTGTCGCTGCCGCTCGCGTCGCACGACCTCGAAGTCGAGGCGCGCTTCGACGAGGACTCGATCGCGGTGCTCGGCCCGTCGGGCGCGGGTAAGACGTCGCTGCTCGAGGCGATCGCGGGGCTGCGGCGCGCGGCGCGCGGTCGGTTCGTCGTCGGCGACGTGGTGCTCCAGGACGACGCGCGCGGGGTGTGGCTGCCGCCCGAGCGCCGGCGCGTCGGCTACGTGCCGCAGGGAGGCGCGCTCTTCTCGCACCTCGACGTGCGCGCCAACGTGCGCTTCGGCGTGCGCGACGCGAGGCGCGCCCGTAGCCGGATCGACGACGCGATCGAGCTGCTCGCCCTCGGGCCGCTCTTGTCGCGCGCGCCCGGCACGCTGTCGGGCGGGGAGCGGCAGCGTGTCGCTCTGGCCCGCGCGCTGGTGAGCGAGCCGCGCCTCTTGCTGCTCGACGAGCCGCTCGCGGCAGTCGACGTCGAGCACAAGGAGCGCATCGTCCCCTGGCTCTTGCGCGTGCGCGCGCACCTGTCGGTGCCGATGCTCTACGTGACGCACCACCTCGGCGAGGCGACGGCGGTCGCGCGCGCGGTCTTGCTGCTGCGCGAGGGGCGCGTCGTCGCGAGCGGCCCGATCGGCGCGACGCTCGCCCCCGCGCAGCTCGCGGAGATCGCCGCCTCGACCGCGTTCGACACCGTCGTCGACGGCGTGCTCGAGGACGGGCAGCTGCGGCTCGACGCCGGCGCGCTCGTGGTGCCCGTGGCGCGCGAGGAGCGTGGGCGGGCGACCTTCGCGATCGGCGCCGAGGAAATCATCGTCTCGCTCGAGCCGCTGCGCCGCGTCTCGGCGCGCAACGTCGTCGAAGGGGAGGTCGTCGGCGTGACCGACCTGCACGGCGATCGGCTGGTGACCGTGCGCTCGCTCGGCGTCGATTTCCGCGCGCGCCTCACCGCCTCCGCGTGCGACGAGCTCGCGATCGCGGCGGGGGCGCGCGTCTGGCTGCTGCTCAAGACGCACGCGTTCCGCAGGCTCGCGTAGCTCGCCGCTGCGAATCGGCCCCAAAAAGCAGACGCGCGGGGCGCCCTCTTGCGACGGCGCTCCGCGCTCCCTGCCGGCTCTGGCCGACTACGACTTGTTCTTCCGATCGGCGCGCACCGCGGCCTGCGCCGCCGAGAGGCGCGCGATCGGCACCCGGAACGGCGAGCAGCTCACGTAGTCGAGGCCGATGCGGTGGAAGAAGTCGATCGACGCCGGATCGCCGCCGTGCTCGCCGCAGATGCCGAGCTTCAGCTTCGCGCGCGTCTTGCGACCGCGCTCCTTGGAGATCGCGACCAGCTCGCCGACCCCTTCTTGATCGAGCGAGTTGAACGGGCTCTTCTGGAGCACCCCCTGCTCGACGTACTGCGGGAGGAACGACTTGTCGGCGTCGTCGCGGCTGATGCCGAGCGTGGTCTGGGTGAGGTCGTTGGTGCCGAACGAGAAGAACTCGGCCGTCTCGGCGATCTCGCCGGCGCGCAGCGCCGCGCGCGGCAGCTCGATCATGGTCCCGTAGAGGAACGGCACCGCCTTGCCGGCCTTCGCGAAGACGTCCTTGGCCACCTCGTCGACGATCGCCTTGCAGATGTCGAGCTCCTTCTTGGAGAGCACGAGCGGGATCATGATCTCCGGCAGCACCTGCAGCCCCTTGCTCGAGACCTCGAGCGCCGCCTCGAGGATCGCGCGCGTCTGCATGGCGTAGATCTCGGGGTAGGTGATCGCGAGGCGCACGCCGCGGTGGCCGAGCATGGGGTTCGACTCGAAGAGCTCCTCGGAGCGCTTGGTGATGAACTCCTTGGTCGCGCCCGACGCCGCGGAGGTCGCGGCGACCGCCTCCGGCGTGTGCGGGAGGAACTCGTGCAGCGGCGGATCGAGCAGGCGAATGGTGACCGGCAGCCCCTGCATTTCGGTGAAGATGCCGATGAAGTCCTCGCGCTGGAACGGCAGGAGCTTGTCGAGCGCCTTCTCGCGATCGGCCTTGGTGCTCGCGAGGATCATCTCGCGCATCGCCGCGATGCGCTTGTCGTCGAAGAACATGTGCTCGGTGCGGCAGAGGCCGATGCCCTCCGCGCCGAAGTTGCGCGCGGTGCGGGCGTCCTTGGGCGTGTCGCCGTTGGTGCGCACGCGCAGCACGCGCCGCGCGTCGGCCCACGCCATGAGCTCGGAGAAGTCGCCCGAGAGCGAGGCGGGCTTGAGCGCGAGCGCGCCGCGGTAGACGGCGCCCGTGCCGCCGTCGAGCGAGATGACGTCCCCCTCGCGCAGCTCCACGGTCTCGAGCGGCATGCCCTCGCCGGTGCTCACCGCGACGCGGACGATCTTCTTGTGCTCGTCGACCGAGAGCGCGCTGCAGCCGGCGACGCACGGCGTGCCCATCCCGCGCGCGACGACGGCCGCGTGCGAGGTCATGCCGCCGCGCGCCGTGAGGATGCCCTTGGCGGCCTTCATGCCGTGGATGTCCTCGGGCGAGGTCTCGGTGCGCACGAGGATGACGGCCTCGCCGCGCCCGGCGCGACGCTCGGCCTCGTCGGCGTTGAAGACGACCGCGCCGACGGCCGCGCCGGGCGAGGCGTTGAGGCCACGCGCGATCGGCCCAGAGCGCTTGACGACCTCGGGATCGAGCACCGGGTGCAAGAGCTGGTTGAGCGACTCCGGGTCGACGCGCAGCAGCGCCTCGTCCTTGGTGATGCGGCCGGCCTTCTCGAGCTCGATCGCGATCTTCAGCGCCGCCTTCGCCGAGCGTTTGCCGGCGCGGCACTGGAGCAGATAGAGCTTCTGCTCCTGGATCGTGAACTCGATGTCCTCGATGTCGCTG
>JAJXTK010000076.1 GCA_021783935.1 Myxococcales bacterium
CCGATCTAGGGTGCCGAAGCCGCGCTCGTGGAGCGGGCGCGCGATCGCGACGTTTCGGAGGCTGTAGCGCGTCCCCGCCCCTTCCTGCGCGAAGACGACGACCCCGCGCGCATGCGGAGGCAGCGCGAGGGTCCCCTCGATCGTTCCGCCGCCGATCGGTACGTGAACCGTGTGCGCGTGCGCGAGCCGGATCATGCGAGGAGCGAAGCAGCGCACGACGCGTGCCCGCGCTCGGTGGAGCGCTTCGCTCGTCTTCGGCGGGCCGTGGTCGCGAAGTGCACGCGCGCGGGCTGGCCGGCGTGTGGGCGACGCGCACCCTAGTGGTGCTTCGGTCACCACTTCGGCGACCGGCCGAGCCACGGACTCGCAGGCCACGCCTCGATCGACGCCGCTTGGGCGCCGGGCTAGAGGTGCGGCCGGTACGGAGGAGCGGTGACGACGTCGGCCGAGCTCGACAGCTGGCAGCCGGGGATGGTGATCGGCGGCAAGTACGCGCTCACGCGCCTGCTCGCCCACGGGGGGCTCTCGTCCGTCTTCGAGGCGCAGCACGTCTCGCTCGGGCGTCGGGTGGCCATCAAGGTGCTTCAGCCGCAGGTGGCCTCGCAGCGCGACGTGGTCACGCGTCTGCGGCGGGAGGCGCGCGCCGCGAGCGGCTTCGAGCACCCGAACATCGTCGAGATCTACGATTTCGGGCAGGACGCGGTAGCCGGCTCGTTCTACATCGTCCAGAAGCTGTTGCAGGGGGTCGATCTGCGCGACCACCTCGAGCGGCGGCAGCGGCTGCCGCTCGGCGAGGCGCTCGATCTGCTCGTCCCGATCATGGGCGCGCTGGCGGCGGCGCACCGCCGCGGCGTCATCCACCGCGACATCAAGCCCGAGAACATCTTCCTCGCGCGCGGGCCCGGCGGCACGATCGTGCCGACGCTCATCGACTTCGGCATCGCCAAGCAGCTCGACCTCGTGGAGTCGACGAACGCCCACACGCAGCTCGGCACGATCCTCGGCACCGTGCAGTACATGTCGCCCGAGCAGGCCCGCGGCGAAGAGGTCGACGCCCGCACCGACGTGTGGTCGCTCGCCGTCGTGCTCTTCGAGCTGCTCACGGGACGGTGCCCGTACGAGGGGGGCAACCTGATGGCTGTCCTGATGCGCATCGTCGGCGAGCAACCCCCCGATCTGGAGGCGCTCGTCGCCGTGCCGCACGAGCTCGCCACCGTCGTGCATCGGGCGTTGGAGCACGATCTCTCGTCGCGCTACCCGAGCATGAGCGCCTTGCTCCGGGCGGTGCTCGCGTGGGATCCGTCGCTCGGAGAGCGCCACCGCGCGTCCATCGGCGAGCTCGACGAAGACGACGCCGGCGAAGTGGCGATCTCGGTCGACTTCGCGGTGTCGATCCCGCCGTCGACGTCGTCGGGCCACCTCGACGCCGCCGAGCAGGCTCGACCTCCCACCGGACGCGGCGGCGATCCGGACGCGCTCGCGATCGCCTTCGCGCGCACCGCGGCGCTCCCCTCTGCGGTCGATGTGCTGCGTGCTGCACGCAGCGCGCCGAGCGACGTCGCGAGCGCGCCCGGCGAGGCGCCGCCCGAGCTGCCGCGCACGGAGGTGCTCGCGATTCCGTTCGCCTATCGTCACGCGTCGGCCAAGGAGAGCGAGCCCGATTCGCAGCCGAGCTCGTCGCAGGACGCGCCGCCGACGGTGCGCGTGGACGTCCACGCGATGAGCTGGGCAGGAGGATCGAACGTCGACGTGGGCGCGACGTCCTCCTGGGAGACGCAGCCGCGCCCCGCGCGCGCCGCCGAGACCGAGCGGTGCCCCGCGCCGAGCCACGCTGACGGACCGCCGACGCAGGGGCCTTGGAGCTCGTCACGGGGGGCGACGAGCTCGGGCGACGGGACCGAGGGGGTCACCGCGGCGACGACGCGCGCGATCGACGCCTTCGACATCAACGCGCTCGACGAGACGATCGCGCTCGCGCGCCGGGCCTCGGAGCACCCCGACGCGACGCCCGAGATCGCCGGGAAGATGCGCCTCATCGAGTGCATGGCGCGCCTTTGGCTCGGCGACGTCGAGCCCGCCGGCGTGGTCGCCGAGCAGGCGCTCGCGCTGCTTGCCGAGGGCACCTCGCCGTGGCTCAGCGCCCTGGGGCACGCCGCGATCGCAGCCGGGTACCTCGGCCGCCGCGACGCGCTGGTCGCCTTGCGGGCGCGGCACGAGGCCGTCGACGAGGCCGCGCGTCGGACGCCCTCCTTCGCGACGGCGGCGTGCAGGCTCGCGATCCACCTCTTGCGCGTCGGCGAGATACAGCGCGCCGAGGAGGCCTTCGCAGACGCCCAGCTCGCCGCCGAGGCGGCCGGCGGCGGGCACGTCGTCGAGGCGTGGCTCGCCATCACGCGAGCCGAGCTCGCGCTGCACCACGGCGACCTCGTCGCGTCGCTGCGGCTCTTGGAGGCCGCCGTCGAGGCGTTCTCGGAGGCCGGCGATGCCCGCAACGCCTGTCGCCAACGCGCGGCGGTCGGCAAGCTGTACCTGCAGCTCGGCGAGTTCACGGCGGCCGAGCGCCTGCTCGGGCAGGCCCTCGACGCAGCCGAGGCCATGAAGCTCTACTTCACGCCGACCGTGCGATGGCAGCTCGCGTGGGCGCTCGCGGCCACCGGTCGCCACGACGAGGCGCTCGCGCTCTTCGAGGCGGCGACCGACGAGTCCGCGGCCCACCGCGTCGCGCGCGTCGAGGCCGAGGCGCGCGTCCACTACGCCCGCGCGCTCTTGGAGGCCGGTCACCTCGCCATGGCGCGCGCCGAGGCCGAGGTCGCCCTCGAGCTCTGCGAGTCGGTCCCGACGACGTTGCCCCACGCGCTCGCCGTCGCCGCGGCGGTCGCCGCTCGTCGCGGCGACGGCGCCCGCGCGCTCGCCCTCGCGACGCGCGCGGCGGAGGCCCTGGACGCCCTCGCCGGCACGGTCGATGGGGAGGCGTACGTGCGGCTCGTCCACGCGCGAGCGCTGCGCGGACAGGGACGCGAAGCCGAGGCCGCGCACGTGCTCGACCTCTCGCGGAGGCGTCTGCAAGCAGCGGCCTCGCGCCTCGTCGACGAGCCGCTGCGCCGCGCGTTCCTCGAGCGCATCCCGGAGCACGCCGCGACGTTGCGCGACGGGTGAGCTACGACGGGCCGGCGCGCGAGACGCCCGGGGCGAAGCGCTGTCCGCCGAGCGCGCCCCCGAAGCCGCGTCACCAGTCCGCGATGATGCACCCCCACGTGAAGCCGGAGCCGAAGGCGATCATCGCGACCTTCATTCCCCGCTTCAGCTTGCCGCTGCGCTCCGCCTCCGCGAGCAGGATCGGGATCGTCGCCGCGGTGGTGTTCCCGTAGCGCTGGATGTTGTGCACGACCTTCTCGTCGGGAATGCCCAGATGCTGCTGCAGGTACTGGTTGATGCGGAGATTGGCCTGGTGAAAGCAGAACAGGTCGATGTCGTTGCCGGTGATGCCGTTGGCGACGAGCGCCTCCATGAGCACGGTCATCATCCGCTCGACCGCGTTCTTGAAGACCAGCTTGCCATCCATGTTCGCGAACATCATCTCGGGCTGGACCTGCCCGACGCCGTTCGCGTCTCGCGGGATGAAGGGGCGCTGGGAGATGTCCCAGATCTTCTGCGCCAGGACGTCGGCGTAGCGACCATCGGCGCCGAGGTGCCAGCTGCGAATGCCGCGGTCCTCGTCGGTGGCGCTCACGACCACGGCCCCTGCGCCGTCGCCGAAGAGCGAGGCGACGGTGCGCCCGCGCGTGGTCAGATCGAGCGCGGCCGAGTGCACCTCCGAGCCGACGACGAGCACGTGCTTGGCGCCGCCCGACTTGACCATCGCGGTGGCGGTGGAGAGGCCATAGAGGAACCCCGAGCACTGGTTGCGGACGTCGAGCGCGGGGACGAATTTGGCGTTCGGGCCGTCGCAAAGGCCGAGCTTGCGCTGCAGGTAGACGCCGTTCCCCGGGAAGCAGTGATCGGACGAGAGCGTCGCGAAGACGATCATGTCGAGATCGGTCTTGGCGATGCCAGCCCTCGCGATGGCGTCCTCGGCGGCCTTGACCGCGAGATCGGAGCTGCCCACCCCCTCGTCGGCGAAGCGCCGCTCTTTGATGCCCGTACGCTGGACGATCCAGTCGTCACTGGTGTCGATCCCGTACTCCTTGATGAGCGTCTCGTTGGTGACGACGCGCGGCGGGACGTAGAACCCAGTGCCCGAGACATAGGCGTTCGGCATCGCGATCTCCTCGCGCGACTGTAGGCATGCGCGCGTGGCGGAGGCCAGCGCGAACGCAGTGGTTTAACCTGCCGAACGAGCTCGTCCTGCTTTGGTACGGACAGGCGAGCGTGCGCCCGGGCCCGCGAGCGTGGGAGGATCCGCGCGCGATGAAGCTCCGCCTGCTGCAGCTCGACGCGTTCGCCGATCGCCCGTTCGCCGGCAACCCCGCCGCGGTGTGCGTGCTGCCGCGATGGCTCGACGACGCGACGCTGCGGGCGATCGCGCGCGAGAACAACCTCTCGGAGACCGCGTTCCTGGTGCGCCGCGAGCAAGACGACGACTTCGCCATTCGCTGGTTCACCCCCGCGATCGAGGTAGACCTCTGCGGGCACGCGACGCTCGCGAGCGCGGCCGCCGTGCTCGACGTGCTCGAGCCGGCACGCGATGCCGTCACGTTCCACTCGCCGAGCGGCCCTCTCGCGGTCGTGCGCGCCGCGCCGGGCTTTCGCATGGACTTCCCCCGGCGCGCGCCGGCGCCCTTCGAGCTGACCTCCAAGCTCGCCGACGCGATCGCCGAGGCGCTCGGCGCCTGGCCGCGGCTCGTGCTTCGGTCGCGCGACACGCTGCTGTGCGTGCTCGCCTCCGCCGAGGAGGTCCGCGCTCTGTCGCCCGACTTCGCAAAGGTGCGCGCGCTGCCCATCGAAGCCGTGATCGCGACCGCGCGCGCCGACGAGCCCGAGCTCGACTTCGTCTCGCGCTTCTTCGCGCCAGCCGAGGGGATCGACGAGGACCCCGTCACCGGCTCCGCCCATTGCTCGCTCGCGCCCTACTGGGGCGGGCGCCTGCGCAAGACGCGCATGCGCGCGCGGCAGTGCTCGGCGCGCGGAGGCAGCTTGATCTGCGAGCTCGCCGGCGATCGCGTGCTGCTCGAGGGGCGCGTGATCCCCTACCTCGATGGCACGATCGAGGTGCCGGGCTGAGGCGACACGCCTGCGGCGAGGTGCGCTGGGCCCGAACCCCGCGGGGCATGGCGCGCCTCGCGAACGGGGCTCTAGGCTTCTCCCATGGCCACCCTCGAGTTCGTCGGCGCCGCGCGGACCGTCACCGGATCGATGCACCTCGTCCACGGCGAGCGGGCGACGGTGCTGCTCGACTGCGGGCTCTTCCAGGGGCGCCGCGAGGAGGCGTTCGAGAAGAACCGCCACCTGCCCATCGACCCTGCGAAGGTCGACTGCGTCGTGCTGTCGCACGCGCACATCGATCACTCGGGGGCGCTGCCGCTGCTCGTCAAGAACGGCTACCAAGGCCCCATCTTTACGACCCCCGCCACGCGCGACCTGTGCGCGGCGATGCTCGCGGACGCGGCCATGATCCAGGCCGCCGACGCGCGTCACGTGAACAAGCTCGCGGCGGCGCACGTCGACGACGTCCACGAGGTCGAGCCGCTCTATGACGAGGCCGACGTCAACCGGACCCTCGATCAGATGATCTCGCTGCCCTACCACCACCGGCTGCGGATCGCCGACGGCTTCGTGCTCACCTTCCTCGACGCGGGCCACGTGCTCGGCAGCGCGATCAGCGTCATCGAAATCGAAGAGCGGGCCGGGCGAAGGCGGCTGGTCTTCACCGGCGACCTCGGGCGCAAGCGGATGCCGATCCTCCGCGATCCCGAGATCCCCGAGCGCCCCGATCTGCTGGTGACCGAGAGCACCTACGGCGACCGCGAGCACGCGCCGATCGAGGAGATGGACGACGAGCTCGCCGACGTCGTGCGCAAGACGACCGCCCGCGGCGGCAAGGTCGTCATCCCGTCGTTCGCGCTCGAACGCGCGCAGGAGATCGTGCTCTCGCTCAAGCGCCTCGCGAGCCAGAAGCGGCTGCCGAAGGTGCCGGTGTACGTCGACTCGCCGCTGACCGTGAAGATCACCGACATCTTCAAGCTGCACCCCGAGTGCTACGACGACGAGACGCGCGCGCTCTTGCGCAAGGAGTCGCCGTTCGACTTCGGGCAGCTCGAGTACGTCTCCGACAAGGAAGAGTCCAAGCAGATCGACGCCCGCGACGAGCCCGCGGTCATCATCTCGGCGAGCGGCATGTGCGAGTCTGGGCGCGTGCTGCACCACTTGAAGGCGACGATCGAGGACGATCGCAACACGGTCTGCATCGTGGGCTTCCAGGCGCCGCACACGCTCGGCCGGCGGCTCGTCGAGAGGCGCCGGCGAGTGAAGATCTTCGGCGTCGAGCGGGACCGGCGCGCAGACGTCGTCGTGATGAACGGCTTCTCGGCGCACGCCGACCGGCGCGAGCTGCTCGAGTTCGCCGAGGCGACGCGCGCGCGCGGGCCGATCGGCCGCATTGCGCTGGTCCACGGCGAGCCCAAGGCGCAAGAGGCGCTCGCGACGGCGCTCGGCGAGCGCGGCTTCGGCCCGGTCGACGTGCCGGAGCGGGGCGATCGCATCGAGTTCTGAGCGGGTGAGGCGAAAGGGCCGCGGGGCTGGATCTCGTGGGCGACCGCAGCTCGACCCGGGTAGGCTGGCGCCATGGATCTCGTCGCCGACGCCACGCTCGCCTTCCCTCGCGATCTGGTCTTCTCGACCTACCGCGATCACCTCCTCGAGGTGGTCGACTTCCTGCCGAACATCCGCGCCATCGAGGTCAGGTCGCGCAGGGACGACGGGGCGATCGTGGAGCTCTTGAACGTCTGGCACGGCGGCGGCGAGATCCCGGCGGCCGCGCGCGCGGTCATCAGCGAGGCGATGCTCTCGTGGGACGACCACGCGCGCTGGGACGCGGGCGACTTCAGCTGCCGCTGGCGCATCGTCACCCACTCGTTCACCGAGGCGGTGCGCTGCGAAGGGGTCAACCGCTTCTTCGAACGCGATGGCGCGACGACGCTCCAGATCCGCGGCCAGCTCACCATCGACGCCGCGAAGATCCGCGGCGTGCCGCGCCTCATCGCCGGCAGCGTGGGGCGCACCGTCGAGGACTTCCTCGGCAAGAAGATCCAGCCGAACCTCGTCGAGGTGTCGGCCGGCGTGCGCCAGTACCTCGAGACCAAGGCCAGACGCTGAAGGCGCGAGCGCTCAGGCGGCCGAGCGCTCGACGACCTCGAGAAGGCGCTCGATGTCTATCGGCTTGCGCAGCGAGGCCGCGACCGAGAGCCCCTCGGGATGCTCGTGCACGGCCGAGAGCACCACGACCGGGATCGCCGAGATCGACGGATCGGCGCACTGCGCGGAGCGGAACTGCCAGCCGCTCATCACCGGCATCATCAGGTCGAGCAAGATGACGTTGGGGCGCAGCCCCGAGCGCAGCGAGTCGAGCGCGTCCTTGCCGTTGATCGCGACGTGCACGTCGAAGCCCTCGTCCTCGAGGATCGCGCGCAGCGCCTCGCGGATGTCCTCGTCGTCGTCGACCAACAGCACCGTTTTCATGGCAACCAAGCCGTTTCGCTGCATTCTGCCGAGTTTCGCCCTCGGCTCACTACCGCTCGCGTGCATGCATCAGCCACCGTCGAACGTCGACCTCGCGTGGGCACGGACGCTCGCGGGCGCCGTCTCGATCGTGGGGCGCGCGAGGCGCTCGCCTCACCGTGTCGAGATCGCTCGAATCGTGGCTGAATCGCCGTTGAAAGTCGAGATATCCACAACCACGCGGCCCGAGCGCAAACGAGCGATCGCCGGCGTGCGTCCGCATCGACGCCGCCGTCGAGCTCTGCAAGGCGCCAGCTCGAGGTCGCCGCGAATCGCTCGTGCCGTGCAGCGCGTTCGCACGTCGACGCGAGCGTCCGCCGCATCGGGGCAACGCTCGACCGCCCGGGCCAGGGTGCGTTGACGTCGAAGCCGCGTCGCGCTGCATGGGGAAAACGATGTCGCAAGGCGACCAGGGTCGCGCATGCAGGTGCCGGGTGCCGCTTCACGCGTGCTGTTTGCACGACGCGAGACGAATCCGTCACCCGCGCGCGAGCCTGCGCACCGTGGCGCCCCCCACGAGCACCACGTCGGCGCGAGCGACGAAGAGCCCCGTTTCGACGACGCCGGGGACGCTCCTCAGCAGGACCTCGAGCGCCGCGGGGTCGTCGATCTCGCCGGTGCGCAGGTCGTAGACGAGGTTGCCCGCGTCGGTGCGGACCGGCACCCCGTCGCGACGGCGGAGGTTCGGCGAGCCGTGGGCGGCGAGCGCGCGGGCGGTCGATGCGTGGCCGAAGGGGAGGACCTCGATCGGGATCGGCCACTTCTCCCCGAGCCTGCGCGAGAGCTTGCTCGGATCCACGACGATCACGTTGCGGCGCGAGGCGAAGTTCACGATCTTCTCGCGCGCGTGCGCCGCCCCTCCCCCTTTGATCAGGTGGAGCGCGGCGTCGACCTCGTCGGCGCCGTCGACGGTGACGTCGATCGACCAGGGCCCGTCGTCGTCGAGGAGCCGAATGCCGAGCGCCTCGGCCTGCTCGCGGCTCGCCCTAGAGGTCGGCACCCCGACCAGATCGCGCCCCGCCGCCACGAGCTTGGCGAGCTCGTCGATGAAGAGCTTCGCGGTGCTGCCGGTGCCGAGCCCCACGACCCCCGCCTCGGGGAGCTCCGCGAGGGCGGCGAGGGCGGCGGCGAGCTTCGGGTCCTGGGTGCTCATGCGCGGCGGTCTATCACGGCCCCCGGTCACCGGTCCGACAGCTTCTCGCGCAGCGCCTCCGCCGAGACTCGGAACTTGAAGGCCTTGCGCCCGTCGATCGCGATGACGGGCACCTCGTGATCGTAGAGGGCGCGCGCCGCGGGATCGCGGTCGATGTCGACGATCTCGAGCTCGAACGGGTCGGTGCGGCGGACCTCGTCGAGCACCGCCTTGGCGTCGTCGCACAGGCAGCACTCGACGCGGGTGTAGAGCGTGACCGTCTTCATCGGGCGGGCTCCCTCGGGGGGGTGTGCTACCACGGCGCGAAACGATCGCGAAACCGGCGCGTCGATCGTACGCTGCGCGCCGCCATGCGCGAGGTGCGTGCGATCCAGGTGGCCATCGCGTGCTCGATCGTCGGGGCGCTCGTGAAGTTCTCGGTGGGCGTCGTCACCGGCAGCATGTCGATGATCTCCTCGGCCGTCGACTCGGTCGGCGACCTCTTCGTCTCGCTCGTGAACCTGCTGGTCGTCCGCTACGCGAGCCTCGGCCCCGACGAGGATCACAACTACGGCCACGCGAAGATCGAAGGGCTCGGCGCGATGTTCGAGGGGGGGTTCATCCTCGCGGCCGCCGGCTTCATCGCCTACGAGGCGGTGCACAAGGCGATCATCGGCGAGGTCACCCACGACACCACGCTCGGCCTCGTCACGATGGCGCCGATCCTCGCGATGACGTTCGCCACGGTGCTCTACCTGCGCAAAGTAGCCAAGGCCACCGGCAGCCTCGTCGTGAGGTCCGACGCGCTCCACTACCTCACGGACGTGTGGGTCAACGTCGGCGTGATCGTCTCGCTCGCGTTGGTGAAGCTCACGGGCAAGCCCATCGTCGACACGATCGTGTCGCTCGTGATCGCCGCCTACATGATCGTCTCGAGCCTCGCCGTCGTGCGCGAGGGGTTCGACGTGGTGATGGACAAGAGCCTCGAGCCCGAGCTCGTCGACCAGCTGCACGCGATGCTCCGCGGCTGCGACCAGATCCTGTCGTACCACGACTTCAAAACCCGCAGGGGGCGTGTTCCCCACGTCGACTTCCACGTGATCGTGCCGCCCGACATGACGGCTGAGGCCGTGCACGACCTATTTCTCGAGCTTCAGGGGCGGGTGCGCGAGATCGCCGGCCCCGCCGCCCGCGTCCTCATGCACGCGGATCCCGCCGGCCACGCCTGATCACCAGATCGTTGCTTGACCAGTGCTCGAACCGACGATTCGATGCGCGCGCCCATGAAGGAAGCCAGCACCGTCGGCCCCGCGGTCCTTGCGGATCCGGCGTTCCGGCGTCGGCGCACGCAGAACTGGCTCTTCCTCGGGCTGCTCTACGCGTTCTTCTACATGACCCGGTACAACTACACCGCGGTCAACGCGCAGCTCGCCGAGGTGCTCGGCTGGAGCAACACCGATCTCGGCGTCTTCGAGACCGTGATGCCGCTCGTCTACGGCCTCTCGGTCTTCCTGAACGGCCCGCTCGCCGATCGCATCGGCGGCAAGCGCGCGTTCCTCTTCGGCGCCCTCGGCGTCTTCGCGATGAACTTCGCCTTCGGCGCCTGCCTCCTGCTGGTGAGCAAGCCGGCCGCGTGGGGGCTCGACGCGGGCCGGCACCGCGTCGTGCTCGAGGCCGCGCGCATCTCCGGCGGGCTCTCGCCGCACGGGCTGCTCACGACCATGGCGACGCTCTGGGGCATCAACGGCTATTTCCAGTCGTTCGGCGCCCTCGCGATCGTCAAGGTCAACGCCCAGTGGTTCCACGTGCGCGAGCGCGGCGGCTTCTCGGCGATCTTCGGCATCCTGATCCGGCTCGGCCTCATCCTCGCGTTCTCGGGCGCGCCGCTCCTGAGCGCGCACCTCGGGCTTCGCTGGGCGTTCTGGGTGCCGGGGGCCAGCGTCGGGGTGCTCTTCCTGCTCAACTGGCGCTTCATGGCCGACGCGCCGGAGGACGTCGGCTTCGCCGCGCTCGACACCGGCGATGAGCCCGCGCACGCCGAGGGGGCCGAGGCGCACGCCGGCCTCGTCGAGGTGATCAAGAAGGTCTTCGCGAGCCGCGCGGCGTGGACGATCGCCTTCTCGTCGATGATGATCGGCTTCGTGCGCAGGAGCGTCGTCGACGCCTGGTACCCGAAGTACTTCGTCGAGACCTACGCGGTGCCCAAGTCGGCGCTCGGCTCCTTCGCCCCCTACCAGCTCGCCGCGTGGGGGATCGCGATCTGCGGCATCGCGGGCGGCTTCGCGTTCGGGCTCTCGTCCGATCGCATCTACCGCGGGCGCCGCGCGCCGGTCATCACCTACGGCTTCCTCGGCATGGCGGTGGTGCTCGCCGCGTTCGGCGTCGTCCATCGCCTGCACCTCGGCCCCTGGGCCGCCGCCGCGTGCCTCATGGTGCTCTCGTTCTTCGTGAACGGCTCGCACGGCATGGTCGGCGGCGCGGCGTCGATGGACTTCGGCGGGCGCAGGGCGGCGGCCACGGCGGCGGGGCTGTTCGACGGCATGCAGTACCTCGCCGGCGCCTTCGTCGGCATGGGGGTCGGCAAGCTGCTCGATCACTGGGGGTGGAGCTGGTGGATGTGGGCGCCGATCCCGTTCGCCATCGTCGGCGCCGCGACGATCTCGACGCTGTGGAACGTCACGCCGGACCGACGCTCGGCGCACTGACGAGGGCGCGACGGCGCGCGCCGATCAAGCGTGACTCGGACGGTTGCCGTGCTCGTGCGCCTGGCGCATGCGCTCGATCTCGCGCCTGAAGGTCGGCGTGAACGCGACCGCGAGGAACGCGACCCCGAGCAGGGCGTTGCCCGCGCGCAGCCAAGGGGTCGCGTCGAAGGCGTACCCCGCGGCGGCCGCGGCGATCAGCGCCGCGCCCCAGACGACGTCGGTGCCCCGAAGCACGCGCGTCGGGCCGGCGGGGAGCACCCCCTCGAACACGGCCGCGAGCGCCACGAGGAAGTCGAACCACGCGAGCCACGCGGTCGCTTGGCGATCGATGCCGACCATCCAGAGACCGCAGAGCACCAACCCGAGACCGAGGGTGACGACGCGCATGAAGCAACCTCCGCGGCCGCGATGCGCTTCAAGAAGCGCGCCGCCCGGCGCACGCTCGACGACGTTCCGACGCCGGACGTTCGCCGCAAAGCGCGGGCCGGCGCGGGCGAGAGCTCGACGGGCCCGCCGACGTCGCCGCTTCGAGCCGGCGCGCCTCGAGGCGACCGAGCCGCGCTGCCCGCGCGCACGCCCGCGCATCTGTCGAGCGTACCGCCGCGGACCAGCGCCCGGTCGGCGGCCGTGCGCGGCGCGCGCAGATCGAGCAAACCGTCGCCAGCGCGCGCGCCTCTTGATACCGTCGCGACGATGCGCGCTCGCCACCTCTACCGCTTCGCCCCTGCGCTGCTCCCGCTGATCGCCCCGCTGTCGTGCGGGCCGGGGGCCCCCTCGCCGGCCGCCGCCAACGCGCAGCCGGTCGCCTCTGCCAAGCCGGCGCCCAAGGAGGCCGTGCCCTCGCCGGTCGAGGCCCCCGAGGGGCTCGCCTTGACGGCGCAGGTCAAGTCGCCGCGCGCGACGAGCGAGGCGCTCTCGAAGCTCATCCCCGGCACGCGCGAGCTCGAGCTCGGGCGCCTGCTCAAGGACTTCACCGACGACGAGGCGCTGGCCTCGCTCATCGACGTCGACAAGCCGATGGACGTCGCCTTCCTCGTGCGCCCGACGGTGAATTCCCCGAACCACTACGACGACGGCGCCTACATCGGCACCGCCTTCGCGCTGCGCGACGACGCCGATTTCGGGGCGTTGAGCGGCAAGTTCGACCTCGTCGCCGGCGCCGAGGGCACGCAGTACCTCGTGCGCGCCGGCAGGGACGGGCAATGGTTCCAGGCCTGCGCGGTGGCCGCGGCCCTGGGGCCCGCCAAGCGGCGCCTGGTGTGCTCCGACGACCACGAGCGCAAGCACCTCGATCTGCTGCTGCCGTGGCTTTCGCGCGGGGCGCCGAACCGGCCGAGCGCCGACGACGTCCACGTCGAGGTCTACGCCGCGCCGCTCAAGAAGAAGTTCGACAGCGACCTGCGCGACGGGCGCGACGAGATCGCCTCGGGCGCCGCGGGGAGCATCAAGACCGATCACTCCGAGATCGATCGCGTCCTGAGGCGCGGCGCCAAGGCCGCGATCGGCGAGGCGTTCGCGCTCGTCGACGACCTCGACCGCGGCGGGCTCGCGGTGAACTTCGGCGCGGCGGGCCCGGAGCTGCGCATCGACGCGAGCTTCATCGGGCAGACCTCCTGGATCGCCAGGGCGCTGCTGGCGGGCGCCGACGTCACGACCCCCGTCCCCGCGCTCTTCGGCAGGCTGCCGACCGAGCGCGCGGCGCTCGTCGGCTTCGTTCGCGCCACCCCCCAGCACGACCTGCTCGCGCAGCCGCTGCAGTCGTTCACCGGCGAGCTCGTCGAGGCCGCGGCGGCCGATTTCAAGTGGCCGAAGGGCGATCGAGAGCTCGCGCTCCAGGCGGTGCGCCTGCTCTTCCCGAAGTCCGCCGACACGTTCGTCGCCTTCGGTCGTGGCGACGACGTCGTCGCGGCGACGGCGAAGGGCAACGCCCCGGCGCCCAAGGCCACGCCCGCGAAGAAGGGACAGGAGCACGAGGCGGACGAGCGCCAGGCGCGCCGCGTTCATCAGCTCAAGGAGGGGCTCGCGCGCCCCACATGGTCGCTCGCCGCCGTCGAGCGCCCGCTCGCCGACGAGGTCGATCGCACCAAGCTGCTGGCGTCCTTCGCCACCAAGCCGGCGCTCGCCGCGACGCTCAAGGCGCTCGGCGAAGACTCGACCGACGTGCGCATCACGGCGAGGGCGCTGCCCGCCAAGGAGCTCAAGGAGCTGCCGAAGGGCTCCTTCGGCGAACTCTACGACGTGACGGCGACCGTCTATCACATGAAGGACAAGAAGCGCGGCAAGGAGCTGGAGAAGATCCACTTCACCGCCGAGCAGCTGCTCGTCCCCGACGGCGCGTTCACGTGGACCGCCTCGGGAAACAACCTCGCGCCTGGCGAGCTCGTGCGCAGAGTGCAGGACGCGATGGCCCAAAGGGGCGCGGTCGCGTCTTCGATGGCGGGCTTCGCCGCGCTGACCGCCGGCACGCCGGCGTTCGGCCTCGTCATCCGCTTCGGCGCGCTGCTGCGCGAGGTGACCCCTCCGTACCACCTGCGGCGCATCGAGGGCGAGCTCGCACAGACCCCGGACAAGGGCGATTCGTCGATCACGGTCCGCTCCTCCGCGACGCGGGCGGGCGCCGGCGGCAAGGCCGAGCTCGTGGTGCAGCTGCCCCGAGATCTGTTCGCGGCCGTCGCCAACTTCGCCAAGCACCCCCCGAGGGACTGACGATGCGCGACCGGCCCGGCTCGCTCGCTGCGCTCCTCTTGACCGTGGCCGCCGCGTGCGGCCCGGGCCAGGCCCCGCCGAGCACCACGGCGATCGCGGCGCCGAGCGCGTCGGTCCGCGCGACGCCCGCGCCGCCGGCCGAGGACCGCACCAAGGTCGCGGCGCCCGCGGGGCTCTTCGCCCATGTGCACGTCGAGAGCCCGTGGAGCGCCGCCGCGTCGATCGCCGCCTGCGCGCCGCGCGTCTTCGACAAGCTGAACGTCGGCAAGCTCGCGGAGCTGATCGTGGGATCGAGCGCGCTGGCGCGCCACGTCGACTTTCGCCGGCCGATGGACCTCGCGATCGCGGCGGG
>JAJXTK010000077.1 GCA_021783935.1 Myxococcales bacterium
CGGACGTCGCCCCTTCGCCTTCTTCTTCGTCGCTGCCATCGGACTCTCCGACCGCGCCGAGCGCCTCCGGGTCGTCCGGAATTTCAGCTCCGAGCACGGATGGTCAGATGGTGGGCATCAGCAGGTAGGGCCAGGCCGTTTTTGCACGCGAGTCTGTGGAGGTGCGCGACCACCACCAGTGACGCGTAGCCCACCCCGGAATTGCGAAGCAGCACGCACCCCCAGACATCTCCCACCTCGCCCGGTCCGCCGACGCGGTACTCGGTGCCGATCTTCACGACGTAGCTCGTCGTGCGGTCGGTCGCGTCGTACCGGACGATCGAGAGGTCGCTCTCGGTCGATCGCAGCGCCTTCTGGAGCCGGATCGCCATCTCGGAGTCCTGCACCGGGGAGTAGCCGGGCGAGACGAAGGCGCGGACGACGCCGTCGCCGGTCTCGTTCGACCCAGGCGTGCGCATCGTGCGGACCTTCACGTCGAAGGCGGCGCGCATGAAGCGGCGGTTCAGCTCCTCGGCAAGGTCGGTCGAGCTCGCGCCCTCCTTCCAGCGCTCCCAGCGGATGCCGACGAGCGTCGAGAGCTGGTGTCGGCTCCAGTCCGTGAAGCGGAAGGCGCCGAGCGTGGGGACGACCAGGAGCTCGCCGTCGGGATCGAACCGGAGGTTCGAGGTGGCGACGATCATGTCCTCGTTCTCGTTCGCCTCCTGCTCCTCGAAGCGGTCGATGAGCATGGGGAGCGTGAGGGGCCGAGGACGGTGCCCGTTCACCCGAGAAAGGTTCGCGACGTTCGTCGCGACGATGTCTCCGATGTGTTGCATGAAAGAACGTCCCTTCTCCCGCCACGACGGACGGGACTCGCGCACGAGCGAAGGTGCTCGCGGGCGAATCGATCCCTGGGAGAAGAGTTCCCGGAGGCGGCGCACGTGACGCCGGTCTCCGGGAAGAGCGTGGCAAAGAGCGTGTGGGTGCGATCGCACCGTGCCTCACGCGATGAGCAGCTCCGTGATCGCACGGCGCCGGTCGGCCCGGCAGTTCACGGCGCGCGGCGCGAGGACCTCGGTGCAGGTGAAGCCATCGCGGTACCGCTCGCGTACGATCGGCGCGGCGGAGTTCGAGAGCACGACGCGGACGCCACGCTGCTTCGCCGCGAGCGCGAGATCGCGGAGCCGCACCTGATCGTCCGACGCGAAACGATTACGCGTGTACGACGTGAACGACGACGTCGCCGACAGCGGCACGTACGGCGGGTCGCAGTAGGCGACGTCCATCGAACGGGCGTCGGCGAGCGCGACAGCGAAGTCGCACGTGCGAAGCTCGGCGTGACGGAGCGCGCGCGAGGCGGCCTCGAGCCCCTCGGCGTCGCAGATCGTCGGGTTCACGTAGCGACCGAACGACACGTTGAAGAGCCCCTTCGCGTTCACGCGGTACAGGCCGTTGAAGCACGTGCGGTTCAGGAAGATCAGCCGCGCTGCGCGCTCGGCGGGCGAGAGCGTCGCGGGATCGATCTCGCGCACAGCGTAGAAGTGGTCGGGGTCGTTCCGGTGGCTGCGAAGCGCCGCGATCACGTGTGCGACTTCGTCGCGCACCGAAAGGTACGCCGTCATGAGCTCGTCGTTCGTGTCGGAGAGGACGGCGCGCCAGATGTGATTCCGCTCGGCGAGGGCGAAGAAGATCGCGCCGCCGCCAACGAACGGCTCGACGTACGTTCCGAGGTGCGTGGGCCCCAGGGCTTGGAGGATCTGCGGCACGAGCTGTCGCTTGCCACCGACCCACTTGAGAAACGGTGCCGGCGGTCGCGAAAGCGCGACGCGCGCGGCAGGCAGGACCGCCTGCGCCATGGAAGCAACACCTTTCCCCGTCATCGGACGGGCTCGCGCGCGAGCGGGACTGCTCGCGGGCGGGTGGATCCGGGAGAAAGGAGCCCCCGAGGAGCCGGCGCGTGTTGACGCCAGATCCCCAGGGGCATGTCGGAAGGAAGGAGCGAATCGACCGTCACAACTGGCGGTTGGCCGAAGCGTTGGTCCGGCGCGAGGGTCGGACCGGCCCGAGCTCGCGCGCGAAGAGCGCGCGTGTCGTGACGCCAAGTTGCTCGGCCGCGTCCTCCTCGGCTTCGAGGACGTCGGACGCGGTGAGCGAGAGCACGGAATGGCGGCCGGCGACCAGGGAGACCGTGAAGCGCTTGCAGCGCGCTCTTGCGGTCATGCGACAACATCGAAGCGACGGACGTGACGCCCGGGCGCCTCGGCCGGTTGGATGTCGGTCGCGCCCGTCAGGGACAAGCACGCCTTCTGGCACTCGCACTCGTGGCAGAGCATCGAGGGCGACGGCGGGAAGATGCGGGCATCGATCGCAGCCTCGATGGCCGCAGCCGCCTGGACGAACCATCGCGTGTCGGCTTCGCCGCGCTCGATCGCGTACCGCTCAACGCGCGGCGTGCCCTTGAGCTTCACGATGACGTGCACCTCGATTTCCGAGGGGCCACCGTGGAGCGTGTTCCAGACGTACGCGTACGCGCCCACCTGGAGGTGGCGCGCGAGGTCATCCTCACGCCAGCCCTTCGCCGCGGTCTTGATCTCGACGATGCGATCGTCCTCGAGCACGAGGTCGAAGTACCCCTTGAGGTCCCGTCCGAGGACGCGACCCGTTTCTGGATCGACAAGCGGCACGGAGAAGAGCGCTTCGGTCGACGTCACGGGCAAGTCGCCGTACTCGGCGAGGTACGCGCGCAGCAGGCGCTTCGCGTCCGCTTCGAGCGAGGCCGCGTCCGCATCCTTCCTCCAGCGGATCGTCGCCTCGTCGAGCGTTGCCGCGAGGACGTCCGCTTCGACAAGGCGATTGAGCGCGTCGAGTGCCGGCTCGCGACCGGCGAGCTTCTCCTCGTACCACCAGCCGATGCCCGCGTGGACGATCGTGCCCAGAATGAGCGCGGTCGACTTGAACTCGGGCTCGATGCCCGCGACGTACGAGAAGAAGTACCTCCTCGGGCACATGGCGTACGCCACGAGCTGGCTCGCCGACGTCGTGCCGGGGATGGGCAGCTCACGCATGGTGGCTGCTCCCGTTGACACCGTTGCCGGTGTGGCCGTTCGTGCCGCTGCCGTTCGATCGGCCGTTGGTCGGGCCACCCCCCTGGATCGCCTGGCGCTCTGCCAGCTCGGCGCGGAGCGCATCGATCGCCGCGCTCGCCGCGCGCCGATCGGCCCACTCGAGCCTTTCCACGCCGAGCACGGCGAGCGCTTTCTCGCGCACGTTGTCGCGTGTGCACCCGAGGTCGAAGCAGAGTCGGAAGATCAACTTCCGCTGCTCGTCGCTCATCGCGCGCTTGTCTCCGGTGGCGACGTTGGTAGGCGACGTGTCGCGCCCGCGGAAGCGGGGTGGCGGAGCGTCGCGCCGATCGTCAGGCATCGCACCGTCGCCGGGACCATCCGGTGCCGGCTCCTGCGTCGGCGGGCGATCGTTCGATCGCTGATCGAGGGAGGGCCCCGTGGACGCCTCGGCAGCGACGTCGCCCCCCAGCTCCTCGAGCGACACCTCGCCGATGTTCACGGCGACGCGGAGCGCTCTCGCGAGCGCGCGCGTCTCGGCCATGCGGACCACGTGCGGCGCGATGCGTCGGTTCACGTTCTGCGGGTTCGCGTCGCCGAGGCCGGTGAAGGTCCCGCGGCGCGTGCGCACCGTCGCGTGGACAATGGCCGTGTGCTTGTTGGATTCGGCGGGGACTTGGAGGAGCGTCGTCTTGGTCTGACGAAGCCCTTCTTCGTGGGCCTTGGAGAGCAAGCCCTTGAAGGCGATCGCGTCGATCTCGTCGACGACGTTGCCGGCGTCGTCCTTGATGCGGATGCGGACGATGAGTCCGTCGCGGCGGATGTTCTGCATGACGTGCCTCTTCGGAATGGAAGGAACAGGGTCTCCCGGCGCAGCAATGCTCCGAGCAACCGATGGGCGCGCGTCGGCAGACGCGTCCGTCGGTGGCTCCGAACGAAGGAAGGAGATCGCGAGGCGGTGGAGTGCCGCCTCGCGATCGAGTTGAGGAACACACGTGCCGGCTACGCAGCCCCCGCGAGGAGCAGCCAGTCGCGGAGCGTCTCGCGCGGCACGTGGAGCGCCGCTGCGATCGACGTGATGCTCTCGCCGGCGTCACGCCGGCGGATGGCCTCGGGGAGCAGGCCCTTGCGCAGCCGGTCGAAGCGCGTCTCGGAGGGGCGCGGCGCGTTCGGCGCAGCCGGGCCGCGTGCGAGGTCGAGCCCGACGATCTCTGGATCGCGGCCGCCGCTCGCCGCGACGAGGTGCAGCGCCGTGCGGGCCGAGCTCGTTCGGATGCGGTACGTTTCGCACCCGGCGCGGATGGTCCAGGTGGTCGGTGACGGCGTGTGCCGCGGCCCGAGACGGGTCGTGATCATGGGCAGCCTCTCTCGCGCGCGAAGGTCGGGCGCGCGGCGCGAGGGCTAAGAACCTGGGCCCCCTCGCCTCGTGTCCGATCGACGCGCTGCTACGCGCAGAGGCGCTGGACGCCGTCGGGCCGGATGATGACGGGCGTGGCGTTGCCGACCTTGAGAGCGAACTCGCCGATGTCCTGCGACTGGAGCGCGTGCGGCGTGAGCGCGCCGCAGAGCTCGTCCGATACGATCTCGGCGTCCTCGGCGCTCACCCGGAAGCAGGCGAGCGAGCCGGTGTTCGCGACGAGATGGGAGCGAAGCTCGCGATCGAGCGCCGCGAGACTCTGGACGGCGAGCGTGATTCCGACCCCGAACTTCCGCGCCTCGGCGACGAAGCCGAGGAAGCCCGCCGGCGCGACGCTCGCGGTCTCGTCGACGAGGATCGAGAACGGGCGACGCGCCTCGAGCTCCGTGTCGGCGCGCGATGTCGCAGCCTGCGCGAAGGCACCCAGGAGGAGCCCTGCCACGAGCACCGTCGCGTCCTCGCCGATGCGCCCCTTCGGAAGCGAGGCGAGCAGCACGCCACCGCGATCGAGGAGCTTCCGAGCGTCGATCCGCGGCCTTCGTCTCGTGAGGAGGGTGACCGTGAGGGTCGAGACGAAGAGCGCGGAGAGCTTGTTCAAGGGCGCTGCGAGGATTTCTGCGAGGAACGCTTTGCCGTATGAAGTGAACTCGTGCGTCCAGAAGGCGAGCACCCGCGGGTCCTCGATCTGACGAAGGATCGATCGCCGTCTCGACTCGTCGAGCAAGATCGCGAGGGCGTCGACGAGGGTCGCACCGCGTACCTCCATGAGGGTGAGGAACACGTGACGGAGGATGTGCTCGGTCCGGAATCCCCACGCCTCCTCGAAGAGCTTCTTCAGCGTCGAGAGGAGGTTCGACACGGCGAGTGCACGTTCGTCGCGAGCTACGCCATGGAGTGGGTTCAGCCCCGGCGCGTTCTCGGGATCCGTGCCGTCGAGGAAGCGGAGATCGTTCTTGCGGTGACGGGGCACGTCGTCTCGGACCTGCGCGGCAAGGTCGCCGTGCGGATCGATGAGGAGAAGACCGCGCCCCGCCGCGAGATCGTCCGCGGCGAGGCGGCGGAGCAGAGTTGACTTCCCGGCCCCGGTCTTGCCCACCACAAGCACGTGCCGAATGCGGTCGGCATCGGCGATGAGCGGAACGGGGCGGGGTGGTCGGGTTGGCATGCGGGCGGAGGTGGAACTCGCGAACAGGGTCGACGAGGAGCCGTCCGATCGGCGAACATGGCCGTAGGGATGGCGATGGCGACGACGAACGTGTTCGTGAAGATTCGGGATGAGGTCGAGACGCCACGCGGGCTCCTTCGCCCGGACGTGATTGAAGTCGACGCGTCGAACGGGCGCTGCACCGCGTTTCGCGGAGGGCGACTGCTCCAGACGTGGGAGTCCGTCGCGTCGTTCATGCGCGCGTACGGCGTGTCGTTCGGCGACTTCGCGCCGATCGTCGACATGCGGTAGCGGGCGTCAGAACGGTCTCTCGTCGTGCTCGTCGCTCTCCTCGTCGAGGAGCAGCCCGGCGTCGAAGAACGACAGGTGCGCGTCGCGCGTGACGACCAGATGGTCGACGAGCACCATTCCGAGGATCTTCGCGGCGCGCGTCACTCGGTTTGTGAACGCGACGTCCTCCATCGAGGGCGTCGGATCGGCGGACGGATGGTTGTGCGCGAGGACGAACGACGTCGCGCCGAGCCGCACGAGGGGCCGGAGGACATCGAGCGCCATGACCGAGAGGTACGAGGCGCCTCCTTGCGCGATCAGGATCGCGCCCTTCGCGACGAACATGCCGTCGAGGGCGAAGGCCAGGAGGCGTTCCGTCTCGGCCGTGCGGAAGCCAGGCGGCAGGTGCGCGAGCACGCGTTCAGGCGAGCCCAAGGCGGGATCGTCGAGCCCGCGGAAGACGTCGGCGAGATCGCGTGCGGCGACGACGCGCTCAGCAACGTCGAGCGAGACGCCCGCAACGGAGGCCAGCTCCTCGGTGGGCATCCGGCGAAGACCGCCGGCGCCGACGGTGCGGAGAAGGCGCTCGGCGCGCGAGCGTCCGACGAGGCGCTCGAGCGGCTCGAGCACGCGGCGGTCGTGCGGGAGGGGCACGATCTCGCCGGGCGTGCGTTCACGAAGGGTGAGGTTGGACATGATGCGGCTCGCTTTCCGGTCGGAACGACCGCGGCGAGGACGAGCGAGTCGTCCGCGATGCGGCAGATCCGACGGCGCGAAGCCGCTTGAAGCGATTCTCCAGAGATCGCCCTCTCGCGACCGACATCCATCCCCGGAGCTGGATGGAGCGCATCCCCAAGTCCGCGAGCAAGAGAGAGCCCGGCACGGACCGGAGCATCGGGGCTTGTGGTGGAGCCGCGACGGCGAGAGGGCGATTGCAGGGGCGTTGCCCATGCGCTCCCGATGCTCGCTACCCCGTTTGATTGGAAGCGGCGCGGGAGGGGGTTCGTTCAAACAGTGGAACGAGCTCGGCGCCGCCGAGGGGGCGCGCAATGGGCCCGAGCAGGCGCTCGGCATGGTACGCAGCGACGTCGCGCTGCAGGGCGAAGAGCAGGAGGCCCGAGCGTCGGCCGTGGTTCGCCGCTAGAGCGGCGTCGTGGAGTGCGTTCATGCGCGCCTCGGACGGGACGACGGTCAGGATGCGGAGCGCGCGGACGTTCCAATCGCGATCGGGTCCCCCCTGGGCGTGCCAAGCGAGGAACCCGGCGTACTTCTGCTTCATGCGGTCACGCGAGATCGTGCCGCGGTCGACTTCGACGAGGAGGGCCGACGGGCCGCGTTCGGTGCGCGCCATGCTGAGCGCGTCCGGGCGGAGCGGCACGCGAACGGGCGGGGGCCCAGGGATCACGGTCGACATCGTGAGCTTCGCGTCGTCGGCCTCGACGCCCATGAGGTCGATGGCTCCGACCTTCGCGAGCGCCCTCACGGCGAGCACGCACTCGCCGACGAGGACATCGTGCGCGAGCTTCCGACCGGATCGGCGCAGCCGAGCCGTCGAGATGCCCTTCACGGTCCCCATCGTCACGAGCCCGAGCTCGCGCGCGCCGACGCTCGTGAGCGCATACCAGATCGTCGTGATCGGCGAGAGCGGGTCGAGCTGCACTGATCCTGCGTGCAGCAGCCCGGCCTTTGTCCAGACCTCGAGCAGGTCAGGCGTGAGCCCTTCGGGCCCCGCGAGCGCCATGAGCGACATGCGCGAGGCGAACCGCGCGGTGGCGATCGCCGTGAGCGTCGCGACCGCAAGCGGGCGCAGCTCAGGCGGCGCGTACAGAGGATCGAGGGCGGAGAGTCTTGGCATATCGTCGAGGGTGCTCGGGGGCGTGGAGAATCATGGAGAGCGCATAGGTCGCGAGGCGAGCGAGGCGCGGCGTCGGGCAGTGGAGCGGAAGCTCGGGGTACAGGTCGGTCGCGACGGCGACGGGCAGGCGCGGGTACGCGCCGGTGACGATGGCGAGGCCGAGTTCCTCGGCGACGACCGCGAGCGCATCGGCGAGCTCGCGCGTCGTCGCGACGATGACAGTCGGCTTCTCGCGCTTCACGAGTCGGTGGACGGTGTCGGCGACCGTGCGCTTGCGAACGAACGTGCTGCCGGCCGAGCGGATCTCGAAGGGATCGGTGACGGCCCAGAGCAGGGTGTGGCGGCTGAGCGAGAGCGCGAGCACGCGCGGCTCGCGGCGGGGTGGTCGGATGATCATGGGCGTGAAATGCATCGGGACGATGAAGGCGGGGCACCGCGGCGTCGGCGCGGGCGTCGTGCGGCGTCGACGTAGTCACGGACGATGGCGGTGAAGATCGCGACGCGGGACCGCCGGACGCTCGTTCGCGGCGCGTCCCTAGCGCGGACGAACGCGTCCCAGAGGATCGGCTGCGGGACCGTGGCGGCGACGAGCCGGAAGAAGTCGAGGGAGCCGCGGGCATCGAAGGCGTCGGCGAGGTACGACGCGTCGCGTTCGACGTCGTACTGCGGCGAGCGTTCGGCTCTTCCTCCCGCACCCTCCATCTCCCCTGAAGTGCTTTCTGCAAAGTCACTTCCGGGGGACCCTGGTTCCTGGATCCCTGAGCCCTGGGATTCAGGATGGATCCTGGGACCAAGGGATCTTTCGAACACCCCTTCCGTAGGTTTCCCCGACGGGGAGGGGCTGGGGATATCTCGGCGGGCGAAGCGAGCGGACGGCAGGATCTCGGCGATGGGCACCGGGCCTGCGAACGTGGAGCTGGGCATGAACGTGGTTGGCCAACACGAAGCAAGCACCGCGCATCGAGCACGGCACCGCGAGCTCCGTGGGCGTGAAGGATTAGGTCGGCATGGAAAGTTGGGTCGCTTCGGCGGTGAGCGAGGCGAGTCCCGCCGCGTGGGCGAGCGCGACGGCGACGATGAGCGGACGGTTCTCGAGGTACCGTCGCGCGGAGGGGCGATCGAAGGCGTCCGCGAGCTGCAGCCGCTCGCGGACGATCTCGTGGCGCTCAGCGAGCGATCGGACGCAGTCGGCGGGCGTGCGCGCGCCGAGGATCTCGAGCGCATCGGAGAAGGATCCGACGAGAACGCTGCACGTTCGTGTGCGACCCGCGCGACGGAGCATGCCGACGATGCTCGCGTTGTCGGCGGAGAGCTCCTGGTCGTGCCCGTCGACGATCAACGTCCGGGCGCCGTGCGCACGACGCATCTCGGTGACGAACGCGCGGACATACTCAGCTCGCACCGGGAGTTCCCGGTGATGTCGGAACTCGCGGAGGCGCGCGTCGAGGAGCTCGAGATCGTGCCCGACGCACGCGACTCCAACGCGTCGATGGGTGGTCGACACGGCAAGGATCGGGTAGCGAAGGTGGGCGCAGAGCATCGAGAAGTTCTCGACGTCGAACGCCCAAGATCAGGAAGGGACAGCGAACCCAAGACCGCCCCGTTCGGAGATCGGGGTCTTGACGGAGGGGTGATAGTCCGGTGAGGTGACCTATCCTCCCGTTCCGCATGGGCGTATGCCTTGCTGGGCGAACGACGCGTGGAGTCGGGAGGATCCTGCGGCGGCTCCTGTAAGAGCGCGACGCGAAAGCCCCCCGGTTGCCATATGGTACCGGGGGGCTTGTGTTTTGCGCGCGGGGGACATTTTGGGGTGCTTTTCCGCTCAATGGAGCGGAGGGGTGAAGTTGTCCACAGTGGCCCATGTTGGCTCTTCGTCACGAGCACGGGCGGACGTGTCCGTTTCGCGCGCGCTTCGATCGGGAGGGGGCCGGCGCTCGATGCCGCCCATGCCTCCAGCGCCCCGGCGCAACCTGCAACCCCTGGAATCGCCGGGGGTTGGGCCGGACGCACGTAGGGCTCGCAATCGTGACCGACTTGCGTAGTATGGCGTTCCGTGCCGGCGTCCGTGACACTTCGCGCTTTGGCCTCCCCTACTAAGGGAAAAGCGTCCGCCACGAACGCAAGGGAAGCCCACCCTTTCCTCAAGTGGGTGGGTGGCAAGGGGAAGCTGCTTCCACGTCTTCAGTCCCTCGCGCCGAAGCCATATGCTCGGTATCTTGAGCCGTTTTTGGGTGGCGGCGCATTCTTCTTCTCGCTGGCTCCACACGACGCTGTGCTCGCGGACGTCAACGACGAATTGATCGGTTGTTACATCGCGATTCGCGACGACGTCGATGCCGTGGTTCGAGCCCTTAGGCGTCATCACTACGAGTCCGCACATTACTACGCGATCCGCGAACTCAACCCAGCCACCCTTCCGCTAGACGAGCGCGCGGCTCGGACCATCTTTCTCAATCGAGCTGGTTTCAATGGACTATTTCGAGTCAACAGGTCGGGACGATTCAACGTGCCGTTTGGACGCTACACCAACCCGACGATATGCGATGAGCCCAACCTGCGCGCGTGTTCGCAAGTCCTTCGGGGCGTCGAGCTCAAGAACGCCGACTTTGAGTGCGTTGCAGCGTCGGCCTCGGTAGGCGACTTCGTCTACTTTGATCCGCCGTACGTTCCCGTATCACAAACCGCGAACTTCACGTCGTACGCCGCCGGCCGTTTCACGCTAGCCGATCAGGCCCGACTCGCGCGCGTCTTCGACGATCTCGTTTCGCGTGGCGTCCACGCGCTCCTCTCGAACTCCGATACCCCGCTCGTGCGCGAATTGTACGCGCGCCATGAGATCGTTTCGGTGCAGGTCACGCGCAGCGTGAATTCGGACCCGGCAAAGAGAGGTCCGGTCGGGGAGGTTATCGTTCGGGGCGTGCCACGACGTGTTCGTGCCTCACGAGGCTCGGCCGCAAAGCCTCGTCATCCGGAACGATTGCCTGACTCTTCGGTGCGAAGCCGCGCGTAGTGGAAGGGTGTCAACTCCCTTTGCCACGCATCCAATGTCTGCGCCCGTCGACCGCGCGTGATGACACTCATTGTCGGTACGGCGTGCTCGATGAACGCCTGGGCCGTCGTAGGATCCAGCTCGGCGAGCGTCGTGACATTCGCCCACCGGATCCACGCTGCGCCGCAGTCGCTCTGCTCAAAGAGGACGGCCATTGAACAGCGGCGGTCGCGATCGCTCAGCCTCGCCACCACGAGTCCAGCGCGCGTAAGGACGTTGTCTTCGTCCAAGAGACCAACGATTCGTGCGGCCTGTCGATAGTAGTTCACCTGACGCTGGACCACGTCCAAGTTCTCGTCGGTTACGGCTTCGCCTCGCGCGAGGATATCGATCAGGAGGAAGAGACGGTCGAGTCTGTCGGCCTGTGGAATTTGAGCGGTCGTAAGGCGCAGCGTCGCGAGCGGTTCGAGGCGCGGCAGGGCCTCAGACGCTCCTGAAGCGGTCAGTAGCATCGGCGCAGCTGGAAATGGATCACTTCTGGACGCATCCGCCTGAACTATCGTGAGTTCGGCACGATCCTGAAGCAGCGAGGTGAAGAGGCTACGCAACTGCGCTGGCTCGATCTTCAGCTCCGCCAAGACGGCGGACAGCGTCTCGCCGGATGACGTCTCTTGCGTCGCACGCCGAATGCGCTCCATGGCTTCGAGCCAGCGAACGTCGGTTTCCAGAGCCGAATCGAACACATAAGACCCCGTCGTCGCACCGACAGGTCGGAACTCAAGCGCCCCGTTCATTGACTCGCAGGCGGCCCTAAATAGTCGGACCCACGCCTGCGACAGTCGCGAGACGACGTCGAAGGTGGGCGCCTCGGTCCGTCCGGCGACGCGAAGTACCTGAACGGGCTGCCCGGCTCGTCGCGAGACCGCCAGAGCACGAACCTCCAGATGCACGATGCTCACGATCCGACGGGTAGCATCCAACGCACTTCGTTCGAGATCCGCCAGCGCTACGTTGGCGGAAAGTTCGCGAAGGGCCCGCTCGTGCCGAAGCTGCGCGTATTCGTCGTCGGAACTCCTCGATTCAAGCGAGCCGATAACCCGATCAACCTGAGAATTCTCAAGTTCGTTTTCGACGTCCCCGGCGGCAGTTCGCAGCAGGTGAACGAGCTCATTCGCGTCGGTGCGCGCGATCTTCGGCACTTCATCCAATTGGCAAAGAACCGCGAGCGCACGCACCGCAGCCTGCACGAGGTGAGTCTTGCCCGAGAGGCCGGCCTTCAATACACGCGGCGAGACGCACGCGAATGCCAAAGAGATGCCATCAGCACTCCTGGCGGAACCTTCGATAGCCTTCAACAGATTCAGAATCGTTGACGCGTCCGCATTCAGCTCGGTCCGATGAGCGAGGTCGATAAGAATTGCCTCGCGTAGTGGCACCGGAACCGGTCGCCTGAGCCCGGCGAGGAACGAAAGCACGCGGCGCGCAAGCGGATGCCGTATGTCGCGCAGCGCAAGCCACAGACTCGCGAGCATCACCTCCCCGGCGCCGACAAGCTGCTGGGCAGCATCAATCGCCACCCCCTCGGTGGCCGGGTCAGAGTGCGTCGACAGTTGCTCGAAAAGCCCTGTCACCTGCGCGAGGGCGGCTCGCTGTGCAGGACTCATTCGAAGGCTCTTCCAAGATGAACGACGATATCCACGCGCTCGCTACTACCACGCGGAAGTGCCACGTCTTGAAATGTCTGACTTACCGGCGCCGCAACTCCGCCAGCCTTTTTGCAGGCGCGAACGAACCGCTGGGCCGCCGGGAACGCATCTTGCCGCTTGACTGCCTGGCGCGGCGTGCACTCGTCGCGGAGCGCATCCAGGTCGCTGGTCGCCTCGTCGACGCCTTTCGGCGTTGAGGAGGCCCAGGACCGTGACAACTGCGGGTTCATGTCATCACCCTGAACCTCGAGGGCACCTCGATGCCCGGGCGCCGGCACGCGCGCTCCGGAGGGTTGTCTACGCGACGCCACGTTTGGACGCTTTCACAGATCGAGGGGTTGCCGCGCCGTCGATCGGTCTGCCGGCTGACGGCCCAGGGCGCGGCCTCCGGTGAGCCTCCACGCGCGGATCTTCGAGAACCGCAGACTTGAGCGTCGTGCACCAGCGCCGCAACGTCCGTCCACGACGGATCGCCATCGACTCGGGAAGCCCGGGAAGGCTTCGGAGAAAGTCCGCGGCTGATTCAGGGGCAACTTCGGTGAGCGAAATCGCGCCCGCCCAGGCGATCCAGGCCCGGCCGACCTTGCTTTGCTCGAACTGCGCACGCAGCAAGGAGAGCGACTCAGGCGCCTTGGCCCTCGAAAGGCGGCGGCCAGCATCCGTGATGGCGCCTCCGGGTGTAAGGAGACCAAGAATTCGCGCTGCGTGCTTCACGTAGTTCACGTGTCGCTGCGACAACTCGATGGTCCGCTCGCTGATTTCGCCATTTTCGCGTAGCGCCCGGAGCGCCTCTACGATCCTGTCGAATGCATCAACTTGCGGTAGGTCGGCGGAGCGGGGTGCGCCGTCCACGCTGGAGGTTGAACTCTCTGCCGGCCTGGCCATCCGAGACTCCTCCTTCGACCCAACACGCGCCGCTTTGCCAGATGTGGAAAGCGGAATCTAGCACGACGCTGCCGACGAGGGGCAACGCGGACGGCAGCGAAGGAAGCTCAGCACTACCTAAATGTGGCACCGTGATGTCAACGCCCCGCATTCCTCGGAGCCTCAGCGGCGATCGATCGGCACTGAGGCGTCGAACGGCACCCAGCAGGCCGGAACCTCGGGATCTTGCGGGGCAGGAAAGTCGCGTTGCACGCCCGCGCAACCCGTAAGTGGCTGAATTTACATGAGTTCAGCGCACTGAACCTTGCATTAAACCTACGACCCGGCGACGTGCGGGTCGTAGGTTCGGCGCTCTCCGGACACGCCATGGACGACAAGAGGGACGCGAAGATCGCGGCGCTGCGCATGGCCATCGACGCCGGCATCGCCGAGCTGGATGCTGGGCTCGGCGTGGAGATGACGCCCGACGATCTCATCGCGGAGGCGTTCGAGCAGGTCGGGCTCGCGACTGCAGCGACACCGCGGTAGGTTCGTTCGCCACGTGGCCTGATGAACAAGTTCGTCGTCGACACGCTCGCTGCCCTCCGTGTTCCCGTCCGCACGACGGCGATCGAGACCTTCGAGGTGTCGAAGGCCGCGGTGCTGGCATCAGTTCGCTCTGCCACGACGAATAAGAAAGCCGGCGGCGGCAAGAACCTGATGATGCCCGCCTTTGACGCGGCGACGGGCTTCACCGGCGCATGCCTGGTCTCGCCAACGGGCGCTGTCGCGGCTCCCCGAAGGCTCGCGTTCACCAGCTGGGAGCTGTTCCACGCCGCGAAGAAGTCGGAGCTGACACAGCATACTGCGCGTTCGGCACAGAAGGCAGCCGTGGGCATGTCGCTCGAGTACACGCCGATGTTCTGGTGGAAGGGCAACCTTGCTCTCCTTCCTGGCGGCGTTGACTCGCGCAAGGATGCCGCTCGGACCAACCTCGCCTCACGCATGGGCGAAGGCCTCGGCCACCTCCTCATGCAGAAGAGGTTCGGGTTCAAGTATTGGGACCACCTGCCTTCGCTGTTCGTGCGGCTCGCAGTTGCGAACGCGGCGCGCCACCCGGAGATGCTGCGACAGGCTCATGCCACGAAGAACAGCGCTCTTGGGAAGGAGCCGGACTTCGTCTTCGAGAAGACGGGCGAGGTTGCCCTCGCGGAATGCAAGGGACACTTCGTCGGCGTCACCCACAAGACCATGCCCTTCGGCGGCGAGCTGCGCGCCGCGTTGGCGCAACTGA
>JAJXTK010000704.1 GCA_021783935.1 Myxococcales bacterium
CCTCGACGCGGACATCGATCCGCTCGAGGGCGCCGCCGCCCGCCGTCGGCCCGCGCAGGCCGACGAGCTCGAGCGCCGGCCCGGACCCCGCTTCGATCCGCTCGGGGCGCGCGATCTCGGGGACCTCCTCGCCGAGCGCGTCGCGCGCCAGCGCCTTCGCGTCGCGCAGCTCGGAGGCGCCAGGCCCGTGCGTCGCGACGACGCGTCCGCGCCGCATGACGGTGACCTCGTCGGCGCAGGCGACGACCTCGTCGAGGCGGTGGGTGACGAGCGCGACGGCCGCGCCTTCGTCGGCGAGCTTGCGCACCAGGCGCAGCAGCGCGCGCGCGTCCTGGGGGCCGAGCACGGCCGTCGGCTCGTCGAGCACCAGCACGCCGCGACGACCGGCCCGCGAGAGCACGCGAAGGATCTCGAGGCGCTGGCGCTCGCCGATCGAGAGCCGCTCGACGCGCTCGTCGACCTCGAGCGCGAGGTCGAGCTCGCGCGCCAGCGCTTCGGCGCGCGCCGAGGCGGCCCGCAGGTCCAACAGGCCGAAGCGCGTCGGCTCGACGCCGAGCGCGAGGTTCTCGCGCCCAGTGAGCGTCGGGACGAGCATGAAGTGCTGGTGGACCATGCCGACCCCGCGGCGCGCGGCCTCGCGGGCGCTCGCGGGGCTCAGCGGCGCGCCGTCGATGAGCACGGTGCCCGCGTCCGCGGCCAGCACCCCCGCGGCGATCTTGAGCAAGGTCGACTTGCCGGCGCCGTTCTCGCCGACCACCGCGTGAACGCGCCCGCGCGAGAGGCGAAGCGACGCGCCGTCGACCGCGCGCAGCGCCCCGAACCGCTTGTGGATGCCGACGAGCTCGAGCGCTTCCACGGGCGCAGCCTACGCCAACCACGGCCTTGGATGACCGCGGAGTTGGGCCGAGCCCCCCGACCGCGGGGTGCAACGTCGACGCCGCGTGCCGCGTCGAATGTTCAAGGGGGGGAATGATCATGGGGGCGCCGGCGCACACGACCGTGCTCGTGGTGGAGGACGACGCCGCCGTCGCGGCGACCATCGTGCGGGCCTTGGAGCACGACGGCTTCGAGGTGGACGTCGCCGGCGGCGTCGAGGAGGCGCTCGCGCATGCGCGGCTCGCGCCGCCATCGCTGGTCCTGCTCGACTGGTGTCTGCCCGGCGGTGCGGGGCAGGACGTCGTGCGAGGCGTGCGCGCCGAGGTCCCCGCGGTGCCGATCATCGTGCTGTCCGACGCGCGCGAGGCGATCGGCGAAGACGAAGCGCGCGTGCGCAGCGCGCCCCCGAGCGAGAGCTCGGCGCGCCCCTCGGAGGTGCACCGCCTCCTCTCTCTCGTGCGGCAGTACGCGCTCTGACGGGCCCCTTTCGGCGTGCGCCGGGCGGTGCTCTCTTGCTGCGCATGCGTTCGAGCCTGCCCCTCGTGCTCCCCGCCGCCCTCTGCTTCGCAGGCGCACTGCTGCTGATCGCCCCTTCCTGCTCGCAGAGCTCCGCGGGGGCGCCGCCCGCGGCGGCCGATGCATACAGCGACGGCCCCAACGACAGCCCCATCGTGCCCGTGGACGCCGCGCGAGACACCGCGCCGGCGAAGGATCCGCTCGAAGGCTGCCTGCGCGACCCGGGCCCCGGCGACGCCGGGTTCGTCCCCGACGGCGGCGCGAGCGACCCGGTGGGGGACGCGTCCTTCGACCTCGACGCCGCGCTCGCCGGCTTCCCGAGCGGCGGCGGCGTGCTCACCGCGGTGATCACCACCGAGACCGGGGAGACGCTCGGCGACGGCGGCCTCGCCCGCAACCCCGACGGCGGCCTGCTCACGCGCAAGATCGTCTGCACGCTCGACGAGGCCAACGCCCCGATCAGCGTCGCCAACTTCGTCGGCCTCGCGCGCGGCACCCGCCCCTGGCAGGACCCGATCACCCAAGCCTGGAAGCTCGGCCCCTTCTACGACGGGCTCACCTGGCACCGCGTGGTGATCGGCTTCGTCATCCAAGGGGGCGACCCGCTCGGCACCGGCGCCGGCGGACCGGGCTACGACCTGCCGAACGAGCACCACGCGAAGGAGCTGCAGGGCACGCTGGCGATGGCGGCCGGGACGAGCACGGTCCCCGACGGCGGCACCGTCTTCACGCCGAGCGGCAGCCAGTTCTACATCGTCGTCGGCAGCGGCCCCTCGGCCGACTACAACGTCTTCGGCAGCTGCCTCGACACGGACGGCGTCTCGGTCGACCCCACGGCCGACCTGATCTCGCAGGTCGACGTCAACGTCGCCCAGCGTCCGCGCACCAGGCTGCACATGTGGAAGGTCGAGATCGGGCGCTGCCCGAAGTGATCGCCGACGCCGGGAGGCACAAAAGACGGAGCGCGACGCGGCCGTCTCGCGAGCAGGCCGCGTCGCGCGGGGGAGCGGCGCTCACGCCTTCGGCGGCTGGTCCTCCTTGACCTTCTCGCCGACCTTCTCGAGCCGACCCGCGACCTCGCCGAGGAAGCCCGCCGTCGACTCGAGCGTCTTCGAGGCCTGCTGGAGGCCGATCTTGCCGAGCGTGAGGCCGAAGCGGAGCCCCGCCTGCGCGAGCCCTTCGACCAGGTTCATGAAGGGCGCCTGCCCCTCGCCCGCCGGCGTGGCGTGGCCGTGCGGGTAGCTGTCGCTCGAGGTGTTCGACGGGGTGGTGGTCGTCTCGGTCATGACGTCTTCTCCTTGTTCAGCTTCGGGGAATCGAATCGGCTGGGCGCGCTCGCGCCCCTCACTTCTTCTTCTTGGGCACACAGTCGTCGCAGACGACGAGGCGCGGCGCGGCGGCGTCGGCCCCCACGCCGAGGTGCGCGTCTTGGCCGGCGTCGAGCGCCTTCTCGCAGCGCGCGCAGCGCGCATCGCTCGCGAGCGTGATCGGCTGGAACCCGATGACGCCGGCGAGCGCGGAGGCGCTGCGCGGCGCGCGCTCCTTCTTGCCGAGGATCGCCGAGCGCTTGGACGACAGCGTCGTCGCCGCGGCGCGCAGCTCCTCCTCGACACCTCGGCCGGCGCGATCGGCCATGTCGACGGCGTCCTCGAGGATCGCGCGAACGAGGTTCGAGACGGGCACGCGGATGTTCTCCGCGAGCCGCTTCAGCTCCTGCTCGAGGACCGCCGGGACTCGCGTGTGCAGCACGCGCTCCTTGCGCTTGTCGGCGTCGTCGTCTCGGCGGGCGCCGGCGTCCGCCTCGCCGGCGCGCGCGGCGGCCTCGGCCTCGTCGGGGAGCTTCGGTTCACTGCTGGGGATTTCT
>JAJXTK010000705.1 GCA_021783935.1 Myxococcales bacterium
GATCAGCGCCGCGGTCCTCAAGCCCGAGGTCACGCCGGCCGAGGTCGCGGCCTTCGTCGGCGCGGCGCGCGATTTCGCCCCGCAGACGTTCGGCGCCCTGCTCGACGCGGCGCTCGAGCTCTAGCAGGCCGTTGAGTTTCTCCGGAGCTGCCCGATCCTCTCCCGCGTCAACCCGAAATTCGCCGCGCGATCGACACGGCCTGCTGTCTGTCACGGTTCCCGCAGGCCGTTTCTCCACGGCCTGCTAGCAGGCCGTGGAGTCTCTCCGAGACCGGCCGATCCGCTCCCGGGTCATGCCGCGACTTCCCGCGCGATCGACCACAGCCTGCTGACGGTCACGGTTTCCGCAGGCCGTTTCTCAAAGGCCTGCCAACGCTCGGCCGCTCGTTGGCCAGGCGCGCGCCCGCTGCTATGAGCGGGGCGATGCGCAAGCGCACCCTCGGCAAGACGGGGCTCTCGGTGTCCGAGCTCGGCCTCGGCACCTGGGGGCTCTCGGGCGAAGGGTACGGGCCGGTCGAGCAGCTCGACGTCGAGCGCACCGTCGAGCGCGCCCGCGCCGTCGACATCAACTTCTTCGACACCTCGGACCTCTACGGCTTCCGATCCGACGGCAGCGGCGAGCGCTTCGAGGCGTGCCTCGGGCGGCTGCTCGCCGGCGACACCGAGGCGATCATCTGCACCAAGGGGGGCAACGACGTCGACGGCACCCCGCCGAGGAAGCGCTTCGATCGCGCCTTCCTCGAGGCGTCCGCCGAGAAGTCGGCCGAGCGGCTGAAGCGCAAGCCCGATCTCTACCTGCTTCACAACCCGAGCGAGCGCGTGCTGCGCGAAGGGGAGGCGATCGAGACGCTCAAGGATCTCGCCAAGAAGCAGGTGATCGGCGAGTGGGGCGTGTCGGTCGGCGACGGCAAGACGGCCATCGTGGCGATCGACAAGGGCGCTCCGGTCATCGAGATCGCCTACAACGTCCTGAGCTCCTCCGACCTGCACTGGTGCGCCGGCGAGCTGCTCGAAGCGCGCTGCGGCGTCATCGCGCGCTCGCCGCTCGCCTACGGGCTGCTCTGCGGGTTGTGGGCGCCCGGCAAGACGTTCGTCGAGGGGGATCACCGCCGCGATCGCTGGTCGCCCGAGGTGCTCACCGCGCGCCTCGCGCACGTCGCCGCGCTGAGGCCGCTGGTGCGCGGCGAGGTGCACACGCTGAGGAGCGCGGCGCTGCGCTACGTCCTCGCGAACCTGTTGGTCGGCACCTGCGTCGTCGGCGTGCGCAACGCCGCTCAGCTCGAAGGCGACGTGCGCGCGATCGGCAACGGCCCGCCCTACCTCGACGACGCCGACCTCGCGCGCATCCCGAAGCTGCTCACCGACGCGGGCGCCACCGAAGGGTGAGCGTCGTGGACGCGAGCGTCGGTCACCGGCGAGACGTCGGGCGACCGGCGCGAGGTGCTACGCGCCGGGCGCGGAGGGCGAGTGCTCGGGCTTGCCGTGCCCCGCCTCGACATTCGCGTGCTTGCCCGTGCGCAGCAGCGCGACGAGCCCGAAGACGATCCCGGCCAGGCAGACCACCGCCAAGCCCCCCCACAACGACAGCATCTGCAGCGCGGTCATTCGTCCAGTTGGTGCCGTCCTGCTTTGCTCGTCAACCGGTCCGACCGGATCTTGACGAGCTATTGTCGCATCGCGCGTCGCGTCGCGTGGGGCTTCGCGCCGCGATCGAGGTCAGGTCCGCCGCGCTCGTGCTTCGTGACGCGAACACCCCGAGCGCGCCCACGAAGGGGTCGGCGATGCTCGGTCGGTCGCGCGCTCGACGCGACTCGAACGTCGGCGCTCGCGCCTCGATCAGGCTCGCGCGAGGAAGCGCGCGAGGGCCTGCGCCTTGGGCACCAGGCTCGCCGCCTCGATGTGCTCGTCGTGCGTGTGGAACCCCTTGCCGCGCGGGCCGAGGCCGTCGATCGACGCGATGCCCATCGCGCTCGAGGTGCTCGCGTCGGAGCCGCCGCCGAGCAGTGGCGACTCGATGGTGCCGAGCCCAGAGGCGGCCGCGGCCTCGGCGTAGGCGGCCATCAGCGCGGCGCTCGCGTCGGTGCGCTCCATCGGGTCGCGGGCGATGCCCCCCTCGAGCTCGATGCGCGTCCCCTCCACGGCGCTCGCGGCGGCGTCGGCCGCGGCGCGTACGTCCATCATCAACGCCTCGGCATCGGCGCGCGTGCAGAAGCGCAGGTCGATCGAGGCCTCGGCGCGATCGGGCACGGTGTTCTTCGAGGTGCCGCCGGCGAACTTGCCGACGTTCACGGTGACGCCGCGCTCGTAGTCGGTCAGGCGCTGCACGCGATCGACGAAGCCCGCGAGCGCCCAGATCGCGTTCTTGCCGTCCTGGTGGTTGTTGCCCGCGTGCGCCGCCTTGCCGTGCGCGATCGCCTTGACCGTGCCGGTGCCCTTGCGGCGCGTGATGATCGCGTCGGCCGCGCGCCCCGACTCGAAGACCAAGCACGCCTTGGCGCCCGCGAGCTCGTCGCGGATCACGCGCTGCCCCTCGGGCGAGCCGACCTCCTCGTCCGAGACGACGACCACGCGCAGCGGCGGCAGCGCGTCGAGGCCGACCGTCTCGGCGAGCGCCCGAAGCGCCCAGGCGACAACCACCAGCCCCCCCTTCATGTCGAGCACGCCCGGGCCGCGTCGAAGCGCGCCGTCGCGCCGGTAGCCCTCGAAGGTGCCGGGCGGGAACACCGTGTCGAGGTGTCCGACCAGCGCGACGGGCGGCTTCGACGCCAAGCCCCTCGACGCGAAGACGAGGTGATCGGCGAAGCGGCGGCTCTCGATCGTCTTGCAGTCGAGCCCCGGGATCGCGAACAGCGCGCGCAGCAGCGCCGCGACCTCGCGGCCGCCGGCGGGGTTGTCGGTGAACGAGTTCACCTCGACGAGCGGCGCGAGGGCGGCCTCCATCGCCGGCAGCTTGTCGTGGAGCCAGAGGGCGGCGTCGGAGCTCGGCATGTCTTTGCTCACGCGACGAGCATCGTACCGACGCTGCCCGGCTCGCGCACGGCGCGCGCGAGCTCGCCCGCCCTCAGCTTGCCGACGACGTGCACGGCGCGGACCCCTTCGCCGATCGCGGCGAACGACTCTTCGAGCTTCGGGATCATTCCCTTGGTGACGACGCCGTCGGCGATGGCCTTCTTCCCCTCGGCCATCGTGAGCTTCGCGATGCGCGAGGCGGGATCGTTCACGTCGCGCAGCACCGCGGGGACGTCAGATCGG
>JAJXTK010000706.1 GCA_021783935.1 Myxococcales bacterium
GTGGTGCGATCGGCCGTGCGCACGCGAGCGAGCGCCGACTTCGTCGAGGTCGCGCCCGGCGCAGAGAGCACCTCGGCGGTCGCCGGCGCCTCGACGGCTACGGTGCGCGCCGTTCCGAGATCCTCTTCCGGCAACGTCACGTCGAGCTCGCCCATCGCGGCGGATGATAGCGCACGCCCAGAGGTCACGCGGAGCGGCGCAGCGCGCCGGCGGCGAGGATGGCGAAGGCCGGCGTCGCGACGAGGTGGTAGCGATCCTCGCCGAAGAACACCGCGTGCGTGACCAGCGTCGTGAGCACGAGCGCGACCACGCCGAGCAGCGCGGCGTTGCGCGGCGGCGCGCCCGGGAGCGGCAGCCACGGCAGCGCGCAGGCCAGCACGCCGACCGGCCACACGACCGGAAAATGCGGGTCGATCCCGTGCGCGGCGATCGCGACCGTCGCGAGCAGCAGCAGCGCCTGCACGCCCCACGCGCGCCGCGAGGCAGGCGGGCGACGTCGCCACGGCACCCCGACGCACGCGAGCGCCGCGAGCACGACGTACGCTTGGTGCGTGGCGGTCAGCACCCGCCCGACGGCGACGTGCGCGCGCGCGCTGACGAGATCCGGGCGCGACTCGCGCAGGTAGTTGATGGGGAACCACTCGTTGTCGAGCGTGTAGTGGAGCTTGGCCGGGACGAGCTCGATCCAGCGAACGAAGTCGCGCCGGATCGTCTGCACGCCGTAGCGCGACCAGCAGCGATCCTGCGCGACCTGCCCCCCCTCGTCGCACTCGGGGCCCCCCGCGGGCGTGTGGCCGACGAGGAACTCGAACTTGCCTGTGGCGCCGGGCGCGCTGCCGATGACGAGGTTCCAGCCGGCGTTCGTCGAGACGAACGCGCACGCGTCCATCTGCTTGCAGTTGCGGTAGGTCCACGGCGCGACCGTGGCGAGCGCGAAGGCGCCCACGAGCCCGGCGTGGAGCGCGGCGCGCCAGACGCGCCGGCCGAGGCCGCCTTCGCGATCGAGCAGCTCGCCGAGCGCGAGGAACGGCGCGAGCAGGATGGCGTTCGGCCGAACGAGCGTCGTGAGGCCGAGCACCACCCCGGCGCCGATCGCGGCGCGCGCGCGGCGCCGATCGGCGACCGACCAGAGCACCGCGGCGAGCATGCCGAGCGCGTCGAGCGGCTCGCTCATCAGCGCGCCCGAGTAGAGGACGAGCCCAGGGTGCAGCGCGACGAGCAGCCCCGCGAAGAGCGCGCGCAGCTCGCCCGCGCGCGCCAGCGACGGGTCGCTCGCGCGCGCGCCGAGCGCGTGGCGCGCGAGCCGGCGCGCCACCGCCGCGAGCGCCGCCCCCGTGAGCGCGTTGGCGAGCGGCGGCACGACGATCGAGCGACCGAGTAGCCGCAAGAAGATCGCGAGAAAGCCCGAGTAGCCGACCGGGTAGTGCGCCCAGGCCTGCCAGACGACCTGCTCGCTGCCGCCGGGACCGGCGAAGCGCAGCTCCTCGGAGTAGCCGAGGCCGGCAGCGATGCGGCGCGCGCCGAGGTCGTAGTAGTGGCCGTCCCACACCGGCTCGGCGAGCGCGTAGACGATCACCGCGAGGCGGGCGACGAACGCGAGCGTCGCGACGTCGGCGGTGACCGACCAAGCGGAGGAGCGGCGCGGCGGCGAGGCCAAGCGGGAAGACTCTCCGGCGTTCGGGGCGCGCGCCGTCACTCGCGGGCCGGCCGCAGGTCGAGCAGGTCACGCGCCCGACGGAGGTAGGTGCGCGAGACCTGCGAGGGGTCGAGCTTCAGCGCCTTGGCGATCTCGGCGAGGAAGCCGCGCACGTAGACGAGCGGCGGCAGGCTCTCGAACGCCTCGGCCTCGATCGCGGCGACGTGCAGGTGCGAGATCTTGGTGCGGGCGGCGATCTCCTTGACGTCCACGCCGCGCGACTCGCGCACGCGGCGCAGCAGCGCGCCCGAGAACTCGGTGTCGGGCCCGAGCTCGCGCGCGAGCTCGGCCTGCAGCACGAGCAGCTCCGCCTGCTGCGCCTCGCTGGTCGCGCGATCGGCGGGCGAGGGCGCGGGCGGTCCGGCGGCGTGATCGGGGAACACCGAGACGTCGTAGGCGCGGCGCCGCGCCGGATCGAGCAGCACCTGGTGCGCCTCGTCGAGCGCGGCGAGCTCGCGCGCGAGCGCCTCGTCGTCGAACAGCGAGACGGTGGGCAGCCCGTCGGGCGCGTAGATCTCGCGCTGCCGCTTGAACGCGCGCCGCACCTCCTCCTCGCTCGCACCACGCTGGATCACCAGCCGCTCGTAGTAGCTCGGCGCCTTGGGCACCTGCCCCTGCGCGTCGAGCTCGCGCGCGCGCGCCGGCAAGACCGCCACGAGCCGTCGCGCCACCCGCTCGAGGCCGCGCCCCGCCTTCGAGCTCGGGCCGTCGACGAGCAGCGGCCTGCGCCTGCGGTTGGCGAGCCACACCGAGTCGTCGTGCTCGACGCTGCCGAGCAGATCGAGCGGAATGCCCATGCGCCGCTCGCTGACCTGCGACATCCACCCGCCGAGCTCGAGGTCGGTGCGCACGCGCGTCTGGTTGACCACCAGACGCGGGCGCATGCGGGCGAGCACGAGCGCCGCGAGCTCGCCGAGCGGCGGCTCGACGCGCAGCAGCTGCCGCATCAGCTCGATGGGCAGCGGCAGCTCGTCCAGCTCGCCGAGCAGCCGATCGAGCGCGCGCAGCTTCGAGCGATCGTTGCGTACCTGACGGCGCAGGTCGCGCGCGAAGAGCGCGCGCACGAAGCGATAGGTCGTCTCGATCGCCTGGGGCTCGGGCACCGTGACCAGCACGCCGACGTCGGCGGCGAGGAACAGATCGCACGCCGAGGTGCTGGTGCCGGGGCCGACGTCGATGACCACGTCGTCTGCCACCATCGTGCGCAGCACGTTCAACAGGCGCGTCTTGCGCGAGGCCTTCACGGTCGCCTGCGCGCTCGCCTCGTGCGGCGCGACCAGGAGGCGAAGCCCCGGCACGATCGTCGGGATGAGCTGGACCTCGGCGTCGTGATCGCCTGCGCGGGGGCGCTTGGGGCGCTCGACGCCGAAGGGAAGGTGCAGGTTCGCGCCCGACGGGTCGGCGTCGACGAGCACGACGCGCTTGCCGAGCTGCGCCAGGTAGACCGCGAAGCTCGCGGCGACGAGCGACTTGCCGACGCCCCCCTTGCCGCCGCCGACGGCCACGATCTTGCGCCCGATCGGCGGCAGGTCGTGCGCCTCGGGGAGCCGGCGCTC
>JAJXTK010000707.1 GCA_021783935.1 Myxococcales bacterium
GACCTGCGAGTTTTACGAGCGCAACCGCGAGTGCATCGAGGCGGCTTGCCCCTTCCGTCGCGCGCGCGCGTAGCGACGCGCCGCGCGTGCGCCGGGCACGCTCAGAGAAGGCTCTGGCGCGGGCGAGCCCTCACGCCTGCAGCGCTCCCTGCTCCAGCTCGGTGAACAGCGGGCCGAGCTCGGGCCTCTCGCGCAGCGGCGCGCAGAAGATGGCCGCGACCTCCATGAGCGCCTGCTCGAGCTCGCCGGCGCGCTGACCCTGCGTCGCGACCTTCTGCTCGAGCGTCAGGTGCTCCTGCTCGATGCCCGCCTCGAACTGCTGCAGGTGCGTGCGCAGCTCCTGGATCTGGAAGTCGAGGTCGGTGACCTCCTGCTCCTTGGCCTCGGCCCACGCGATCGCCTGCTTCTCGAGATCGACCGCCTGGGTCCAGTGGTCGACGAGGTCGGCCATCTTGCGGTAGGCGGCGGCGAGCTCGCGATAGGGCATCTGCATGCCGGAGCGCCCCTCCCAGTGGAGCACCTCGCCGTGGATCTCATTGGCCATCTGAGCGGCCTGCTTCACCGCGACCGAGTACGGCTCGACCCCCTCGCGCGCGGTGCGAGCATCGTCGCGCGCCCGCGAGGCGTCGACGCCGAGCGCGTCGACCGCGCGCCCGAAGCGCTCGCGCCCCTCGCGGAGCTTCTGCTCGACCCCCTCGAGGGTGCGCTGCACCGCGACGCTCGCCGCGCGGATCTGCGTGATCTCGGTGACCAGCCCGCGCGCCTTCTCGAGGAGGTTGCGCTGCTCCTGCGGCGCGCCGCGCGGGAACGCCTTGGAGAGCATCTGTTCGAAGACCAGGAGCCGGCGCACCCAGTGATCGAGCGTGACCGGCGGGAGCGTCGCGGCGGGCGCGCGCCCGGCGCGCTGCTCGGCGTCGATCTCGGGCGGCGGCGCGATGCCGTTGCGCTGCGCGATGGCGACGATCTCGTTGTGGACCTTGTGCGCGTCGACGGGGCGCTGCTTCGGGTCCTTCGCCATCAGCGAGAGCACCAGCTGCTCGAGCTCCGGGGGGACCTTCACCCCCTTGGAGGCGATGGTCGGCGGCGGCTCCTTGAGGTGCTTGAGCAGGAAGCTCGGGACGTCGTTCGCGTCGAACGGCAGCTGCCCGGTCAACATCTCGAAGAAGATGACGCCGAGCGCGTAGAGGTCCTGCGAGCCCCCCGCGTCGATCGACGTGATGCGCTCGGGGGCCATGTACTGGGGCGTACCGAACACCTCGCCCACGCCGGTGAGGCGCGAGTCCTGCGCCGAGCGCGCGATGCCGAAATCGAGCAGCTTGACCAGATCGCTGCCGTCCTTGCGGTGCGCGATGTAGATGTTCTCGGGCTTCAGATCGCGGTGGATGACCTCGAGATCGTGCGCGCGCGCGATGCCGCGGGCGACCTGGATCATGATCGGCAGCGCCCGCGCGAGCGGCATCGGCCCGTTGGAGACCAGGCTGTCGAGCGGCGCCCCGTCGAGCAGCTCCATCACCATGAACGCCGTGCCGTCGCCGGTGTCCCCCTCGTCGAAGATGTCGATGACGTTCGGGTGGGCGATCTTCTTCGCGCTCTTGGCCTCGCGCCGGAAGCGCTCGCGCACGAGCTTGTCGCGGGCGAGGGCGGGGTTGAGCACCTTGACCGCGCAGGGGCGATCGACGAGCGCGTGGCGCGCGCGGTAGACGGTCGCCATGCCCCCCTCGCCGAGCACCGCCTCGATCACGTAGCGACCGGCGATCGTGGTGCCGATGCGCGGATCCTTGAGCGGCTCGAGGGTCGCGCCGTCGACGAAGCAGAAGGTGCTCTCGTCGGGGTAGCGCAGGTTGCACTTGGGGCAGCTCTTCATCGGCGGCTTTGGGGTTCCCGGGCCCGAGCGGCGAGGGTAGGTCCCCGGGGGATCCTCGGTCAAACCTGCACCTGCCCCGAGGCTCCGTCGCCGCGCGTCGAGCCGCCGAGGCGGCGCTGCCCCCGCCTCGTGGTAGCGTCGCGCATCGATGGACCCGTCGCCGCCCCGCGCCTTTGGACCGCTCGGCACCAACGGCCTGCCGAGCCTCGACGCGCTCCGGTTCATCTACGTCACCGGCAAGGGGGGCGTCGGCAAGTCGACGGTCGCGGCGGCGCTCGCCCGGGCGATGGCCGCGCGCGGGCGGCGCGTGCTCGTCTGCATGACGAACGCGAAGGAGCGGCTGTCGGGCATGCTCGGCTCGGCGCCGATCGGCCCGGACATCGTGTCGGCCGCGCCGAACATCGACGCCGTGAACATGGAGCCGCGGCGGTGCCTCGAGGAGTACGGCGTGATGATCCTCAAGGTGCGCTCGCTCTACCGGGCGCTCTTCGAGAACCGCTACGTCGACTCGTTCTTCCGCGCCGTGCCCGGGCTCTACGAGTGGTCGATGCTCGGCAAGGCCTGGTACCACACGACCGAGCTGCTCTCGGGCCAGACGACCGACGACCCCGAGCCCCCCTACGCCGACGGCTGGAAGTACGAGACGGTCATCGTCGACGGCCCCGCCACGGGCCACGGCCTGGACATGCTGCGGGTGCCGCGCGTGCTGCTCGACGTCGCGGCCGCGGGCCCGATGCGCAGGGAGGCCGAGCGCGCGTGGCGCCTCTTCCAGGACCCCTCGCACGCGGGGGTCGTGGTGGTCACGCTCCCCGAGGACATGCCCGCCAACGAGACGACCGAGCTCGCCGAGGGGATCCGCGAGCTGAACCTGCCGATCCCGCGCCTCGTGGTGAACGGCCTCCTGCCGCCGCTCTTCCAGGCGGAGCAGCGCGGCCGCATCCTCGCGCACGAGCTGCCGGCGGGGCTCTCGGCCGCGCACGCGCGCGCGACGCGCGAGCAGATCCAGGACGCCGCGCTCACGAAGCTGCGCGCGCTGTCGCTGCCCACCGCGTACCTGCCGTTCCTCGTGAGCCAGGAGCCGTCGAGCCCGCAGGCGATCCTGGCGCTCGCGCATCACCTGTGAGATCGCGCGGCCACGCTTTTCGCCTCGCGGCCTCTCGTGCATCGTCGCGCGCATGACCGAAGCCGTCACGCGCACCGCCGTCGTCCTCGCCGCAGGGAAGGGGACGCGCATGAAGAGCGCGACCCCGAAGGTGCTCCACGCGATCGCCGGCCGGCCGATGATCCACTACCCGGTGCGCGCCGCGATCGAGGCGGGCGCGCGGTCTGTGGTCGTCGTGGTCGGGCACGGACGCGAGGGGGTCGAGGCCTAAATGACGCGGCC
>JAJXTK010000708.1 GCA_021783935.1 Myxococcales bacterium
ATCCCCCGCGCGATCGACCACAGCCTGCTGACGGTCACAGTTTCCGCAGGCCGTTTCTCAACGGCCCGAGAGCCCTTCAGCCCGGCGTCGGGGGGTCGACCACCGCCCCCTCGTCGCGCAGCGCCGCGAGGAAGAACTCCACGTGCTCGGGGCTGACGATCACGCGCGATTCCCCCTCGACGAGCACGCCGTGCTCGAGATCGGTCGCGTACACGCGGACGTTCCTCCCCTCGTCGCGGTAGAGGCCCGTGTAGTAGCCGGGCATCGCGGCGCCGGCGACGCGCCAGATGCGCTTGGGCGCGTGCGGCCGCGCGTGCCGCCCCGCGAGCGCGATCCGCTTGCGACCGAAGAGCGTGCGCACCTCGAGGAAGCCATCGCCGACGAGGTATCGCATGCGCCGCGGGCCGAGCAGGACGAGCGCCGCGAGCATCGCAGCGGCTCCGAGCGCGAGGGGGACGCTGACGAGGGCGACGAGCGTGAGCGGCCCCTTGTCGGGCGGCGGAAGGGTCACCGTCATCGCGCGCCCTTGCGCGAGCGCCGCTTGGAACGCCTCCGGCTCCGGCGGCGTCAGCACGAGGATCGGCGTGTTCGGGTCGCGCGTGCGCACGACGAGCGCGCGCCTCGCGCACGTGGTCGCCTGCCAGACCTCGCCGATCTCGTCGTAGCGGAAATGCCCAGCGCAGTAGCCCGAAAGCGCGGTCCCGCCGGTGCGCTGCCCACCGCGCAGCAGCACGACGCGCGTCTCGGTCACGTCCGCGAGCCGCACGGCGCGATCCCCCCACGTGACGTCGCCCGAGCGGACGACCAGCGAGCCGTCGCCGATCTCGTAGCTCGCCTGCGAGAGGCCCGTCGCGAGGCGAACGATCAGCACCGTCGGCACGAGCGCCGCGACCGCGACGAGCACGACGAGCACGGTGCGCACGAAGCTGGGCTTCGCCGGGGGGCGGAACTCGCGCATGGCGGCATGGTCGGACGCTTCGTCGGTCCTGTCACTTTGGCGCTCCGAGCGTCGCCGGGCTCGGCGGCGCAGGGCCGCGGGTCGCGACCACGAGGCGCTCGATGCTCGTGCGCTGGGCCTCCCCGAGGTAGCGAACCGACCAGTCCGGGTCCCCCGCGTCCTCGACGACCGCGAAGCCGTGGCGCGCGAGGACCACGGCGAGCTCGTGCGGCAAAAACGTCGATCGCATCGGCTCGCCCACCGTCGAGACGGCCATCATGACCGCGCTGCGCAGGGCGCTGAACGCGTCGCGCGCGAGGTAGGTCGCGACGAGCGTCGAGCCGCCGACGGAGCGGGCCTCGACGCACGCGAGGGTCGACTCGATGGCGGCGCGCGAGAGGTACATCGTGACCCCCTCCCACACGAAGACGCTCGGCCGTGCGGCGTCGTGACCGGCGTTGGCGAGGCTGGTGGCGAGCGCGCCGTGCTCGAAGTCGCTCTCGACGAAGCGCACCTCGCGCGCGAGCGCGGGCAGCCCCGCGACGCGTCGGCGCTTGTAGGCCTGCGTGCTCGGGTGATCGACCTCGAACACCGTCGCCTCGTGCAGCGCCGCAAGGCGCCAAGCGCGGGCGTCGAGCCCGGCCCCGAGCACGACCAGCTGCCGGACGCCCCGGGCGATCGCCTGCTCGATCGCGTCGTCGATGGCGCGCGTGCGCAGGGGAAGATGCCGGCTCTGCCCTCGCGTGACGATGCGTGCGAGAGTCTGCACCGCCCGCGCGATCGTCGGCGCGCGGCCGGCCGCTCGCAGGATCGCGGCGTAGGGCTCGGGAACCAGGCGCTCGGCGATGGGGTCGCCGCCGATGCGCTCTCCTGAGTAGCGTGCGAGCGATCGCCACGCCGCGACCCACGTGGCGGTCGTGCTCGGTCGCCCCCTGCGCATCTGCCAACGCTATCAGGCGCGCGAGCGCCACAGCAGCGCGAGGAAGACGGGCCCGCCGACGAGCGCGGTGATGGCGCCGACGGGGGGCTCGGTGCCGACCCAACGAAAGGTCGCCCGCGCGAGCAGATCGCACAGCACCAGCGTCGCGCCGCCGACGACCAGCGACATCGGCAAGACCACGCGGTGGTCGGCGCCGAGCAGCCGCCGCACGATGTGCGGGACGAGCAGGCCGACGAAGCCGATCATGCCGGAGGTCGACACGACGGCGCCGACGACGAGCGAGGTCGCCGCGAACGTCCGACGCTCGAGCGCAGTGACGTCGACCCCGAGGTGCGCGGCGTGCTCGTCGCCGAGCGCCAACAGGTTCAGGCGCGGCGCGTCGATCACGAGCACCGTCGATCCGAGGGCGACGCACCCGGCGAGCACCAGCAGGGTCGAGGTCGTCGGCACGTCGAGGAACCCCGCGAGCCAGAACAGGAGCTGCTGCGCCGTCGTCGCGCGCACGAGCGTCTTCACGAACGTGATGGCCGCGCTCGCGATGCCGTTGACGACGACCCCAGCGAGCAGAATCGCCGCCGCGCCCCCCGCACGCGAGGCGCCGCTCTCCGCGCCGCGCGAGGCGAGGGCGTACACGACCGCCGTCGCGAGGGCGCCGCCGACCGCCGCCGACAGCGACACGATCGTCGCCAGCGCCAGGCCCGAGGCCGGCGTCGCGAGCCCCGCGAGCGCGAGCGCGACGGTGGCGCCGAGGGCCGCGCCGCCGGCGACGCCGAGCACGTACGGCTCTGCGAGCGGGTTGCGCAAGAGCCCCTGGTAGGAGGCGCCGGAGGCAGCGAGCCCCGCCCCCGCGATCACGCCGAGCGCGACGCGCGGCAGGCGCGCGCGAAAGAGGATCGCGTGGTCGAGCGAGTCGGGGTCCGAGAGCGCCCGCGAGAGCGAGATGGGCTCCCCGACGCGCAGCGCGAGGAGCACCGTCGCGATCAGGATCAGCGCCGCGATCGAGAGGCGCGGAGGGGTGGCACGTGCGGTCACGGAGGGCTCCTCAGCGCCGCGCGGTCCACGCTTGGAGCAGCGCCGACTCGAGGGCGCGAGCGAGGCGCGGAGCGTCGGTGAGCGGGCTGGAAGTCATGCGCGCGCGCAGCGAGCTGCGCAGCTCTGCGCGCTCTTCGGCGTCGCTCGCGAGCGCGACCGCCTTCTGCACGTACTCGTCGACGCTCGTCGCGACGAGCCGCCCGAGCCCGATCGATTGGAGCACGCTCGCCGACACGCGCGACCACGGCGCCGCCTCCGCGAGCGACACCCCCGGCCAGCCCGACGAGCGCGCGTTCTACGGCGGGGGGCCGCGGCAGTAGATCACGTTGTCGAGCG